>JBIKHW010000193.1:0-6611 GCA_044361935.1 Limnohabitans sp.
CCAAAGATGCAGCAAGCGTAACAAAAATAAGACCAAACCACATAAAATATTTTTGAGTAACGTTAAATTAATTATTTAAATTTTTACTCGAATTTTAATTTGGTTCATCGTGTGTTGCATAAATTATTTCCATCGTGTTATTTGCTTTTGTCCAAGCATAAAATCCTGCTATTAAATATACGATGTGTATTAAAAATTGATCTATTGAAATTGATTTTCCTAAACCTGCAGAGATTAGGCCAAAAAAACCGCTTACCATCATAAGTGCAGCCCAAATTTTAATCAGTGGTTTACTCATTACGTGAGCGTTATAAAGGCAATAGAGAATTGCGCTTTGAAAAACAATCGGAATTAATGCGAGACCCAGTCCAAAAACAATTAAAACATAAAAATTCCATGCCAAGAGCATTATCATTGTTAAGTACATTATTGATATAAATTTGTTACTGTGAAAATTCGTAGCTACTGCTTTTCTTTTGATTGAATGATCAGTATTAAGATTTATTTTAGAGCTTGTCGATGGGAATTGATAGCCTCCTTTGTCAATCATTTTTTGAATTTCATGAATTTCATCTTGGTCGTTTTTTGGATCAAGTTCAGCTAATCGTTTTTTGAGCTCATGAGTGTGATAAAGACTGTAATTAGGTGTGTTTTTCATGGTGTCATGAGTAATAGAATTAAAATTTTGGCAACCAAAAATTTAGAAATTTTTTGCGTACAGTTATGGGTTTAGTTCGCGTTTAAAAACTAAAAATTAAACTGAGTACAAATACGTCTGCATCCCCACAAACGCCTGCCTTACTTGCACCGCATCCCCCAATTCCGCCATCGCGTCATTCAGCGCGTTGTAGCGCAGCTTCAGCAGCGGAGTGAGCTTGTCTGAGTCGAGCTCGTCTACCCCTTGGGTCACGTATTGGTCCAGCACAAAGGCCAAGAAGGCTTGCTGCTTTTGCCCATAAGTCACCGCGTTGTGCGCCTTGGCGCGATCTGCACGGGTGGCGCGGGTTTCGGTGGGCAGGGCAAAGGCCACGTAGGCCAGCACGTCGAACAGGTCGCTTTTTTCTGCTTCGATGATGCGTTGCATCTCGCGCAGCGGGTCGCGGCCAAAGCCTTTGTCGGCTAAGCCGCTCAGCAGCGCTTTGCGCGTGGTGGGGTCGGCCCACAGGGTGCGCAGTTCGTCTTCGTTTTTGAAGAACTCGGGCAGTGCGCCAAACAGGTTCTCCAGAAACTGCGCGGGTGACAGCGGCTTGCCGTCTGGCCCCCAGTAGCTGGTGGAGCTGATGTGCTGGATGGTGCGGGTTTTGCCGTCGGCCAGTTTGACCACCAGCTTGGCCGGACGGTCTTCGCCCGGCATGCTCGCCTTGGGTGGCTCGGTCGGGTCTTGCGGTTGCCAGCTCGGGGGCAGAGGCTTTTCGGCGGGTGGCTCGGGCTCCACGGGTTCGCCGTCCCATTCCGGGTCGCTGAACAGGTGGTGCGCCTTCACAAAGTCGTAGATCGTGAAGTAGTCCTTACCGTCATACAGGCGGGTGCCACGCCCGATGATTTGCTTGAACTCGATCATCGAATTCACGGGCCGCATCAGCACGATGTTGCGCACGTTGCGGGCGTCCACGCCTGTGGAGAGTTTTTGCGATGTGGTCAGGATGGTGGGCAGCGATTTTTCGTTGTCCTGAAACTGGCTCAGGTGCTGTTCGCCCAGCTTGCCGTCGTTGGCGGTCACGCGCACGCAGTAGTCTGGCGCGGGGCTGGTTTTGATCTGGTTGATCAGGTCGCGTACCAGCAGGGCGTGCTGCTGGGTGGCGCAAAACACGATGGTCTTTTCGCGCTGGTCGATGCTGTCCATGAACAGTTTGACGCGGTAGGCTTCGCGCTCTTTGATCACGATGCTGCGGTTGAAGTCTTTTTCTTCGTAGCGCTTGCCTTGCTGCACTTCGCCGTCCAGCACCATGTCGTCGGCGGTGTAGACGTAATCGTCCAGCGTGGTCACGATCTGCTTGACGCGAAACGGCGTCAAAAAGCCATCGTTGATGCCGTCCTTGAGCGAGTAGGTGTAAACCGGGTCACCAAAATAGCCATAGGTGTCGGCGTTGATCGTGCGCTTGGGTGTGGCCGTCAGGCCCAGCTGCACGGCAGGGCTGAAGTATTCAAGGATGGCCCGCCAGCTGCCTTCGTCGTTGGCGCCGCCCCGATGGCATTCGTCGATGATGATGAAGTCAAAAAAGTCCGGCGGGTATTCGCCAAAGTAGGGGGTCTCCCCCGGCCCGCTCATGAAGGTCTGGAAGATCGTGAAGAACACGCTGCCGTTCTTGGGTACGCGGCCTTTCTTCTTGATGTCGCTGGGGTCGATGCGCACCACCGCATCTTCGGGGAAGGGCGAGAACGCGGTGAACGCCTGATCTGCCAGGATGTTGCGGTCGGCCAAAAACAAAATGCGTGGGTGGCGGCTGGGCTCTGTGCCTTCTTTCCAGTCCTTCAAATTCCAGCGGCTGTGAAACAGCTTCCACGCCAGCTGAAACGCGATGAAGGTCTTGCCCGTGCCTGTGGCCAGCGTCAGCAGCACACGGTCTTTGCCATTGGCCACCGCCTCCAGAACGCGGGTGATGGCGCTCTCTTGGTAATAGCGGCCCGTCCAGGTGCCGCCCTTGTCTTCGAGCGGTACGGCGGCAAACCGTTTGCGCCAGGCGGCAGCTTGTGCCTCGCTCTCACCAAAGGCCATGTCCCACAGCTCGTCGGGCGTGGGGTAGCGGGCCACTTCGCCCTCGGCCCCCGTGTGCATGTCGATGCCGTAAATGCCTTGGCCGTTGGTGGCATAGGTGTGGCGAATAGCCAGCTTGGCCGCGTAGCTCTTGGCTTGGCCCACGCCCTCGGTCAGCGGCTTGGCCCAAGCCTTGGCCTCAACCACCGCCAGCTTGGTGTTTCGGTAGACCAGCACATAGTCGGCAATGTCGGCCCGCGCCCGCTTGCCCGCGCCTTGCAGACGACCCGCCGTGATGTTGTGCTCCCGCAAGATGCGGCTGCCATCCACATGGCCCCAGCCTGCGGCGGCCAAGGCCGGGTCGATGTGTTCGGCGCGGGTTTCGGCTTCGTTTTTGCTCATGCTTATCGAAAAACCTGCTGGGACTGCTGAATGTAGTCCAGAAAATTCTTGTTCGCTACGGCCACGCCAGGCAGGTCACACACCGCCGGAATTTTCCGTCTGGTTGGCTCTTTCAGCGAGGAAGATTGCCGTGCTTCATTGGTGACCAAGGTTGCCCCGTGGTACTGGGCGGCAATGATCAGGATGTCGTTTTCGTCAACGCCTTTGGGGTGGAACTTGTCGTTCTGGATGCCCACTTCATCCTTGATTTGTTTGGCGGCCTGGAGAACCGCATTGCCCATGGGCAAGCGACGAATGTTCTGGTTCTTGAGCCATGTGGCGCAATCGGGGGATTTGTGACCCACCTCTTCAAGGGCGACCGTAGGAATCGACAGCCTCTGGGCCTGTATCTCACCTGCCAGCCAGTCCCACAAACCGGGAAACTGGGTGAGTGGGTAGTTGTCCCACGCGTGGAGGATGGATGAAGCGTCAAGCGTGTGCACAGAACCGCTCCAGCGCGTGCACATCTGCAATCTTCAGGCCGTCCAGGTAGCCACTGGCTTTGGACAGCGTGATGTGCTGCGCGCTGAGGGAGTCAAGCACTGTGCGCACATACCGATCACCAAACATTTGTCTGGGCTCGCGATACCGGTATGCGCGCGACCCACCCTGATCTTCATTGTTATAGGTTCTGTCCGATACCAACTCTCGATAAGCCACATAGACAGCCTGGGGCAGTCGCCCCACTTCCATGAGCCTGCGCAAGATGACTTCGGTGCTCGCGCCCCACTTCAAATGGTGGGGTCGGAGCCATTCGTCCAGCATGGCCGCCTCTGCCGGGCGGCTCATGTCGTCGATTTGATTGAGAAATGCGTCTGGCACCAAAACCAGACCAGCAAACTGGTTCGCTTCGTGCTCGCGGCCTTGGCTGCTGCGCAAATCGGATTCTTCGTCGATCCAGCTGGTCTTGTGCAGCAGCACATGGGCCAGCTCGTGCATGAGCGTGAAGCTTTGTGCCGTTTCACTGGCCATTTTTTTGACAACGATGACCGGACAGTGCTCGTCGTACAGTGCAAAGCCAGCAATTGGGCTTTCCTTGGCGATTTGCCATTTGCCGTTGTAGCCATTGGTGCGAAACACCAGAATGCCTTTGGACTCGACCGCTGTGCGGTAAGACTCAAAATCGTTTTTGTCGCCCAAGCCCAGCCATTGGCGCACACGGTGGGCAGCGGCAGCCACATCGCGGCTGGGTAGGTCGGGGGACTCAAAAGGCGTCCACTCCTCGCCATCCAGCTCATCCTGCAGACTCAGGAAAATTTGGCGTTGCTTTTCAACGCGTTCGATCAGGTTCTTGAGCCGAGGGGAGAGTTCAGGCTTTTGGCTAGCCAGGGTGCGAAACTGGGGCGTGTGGACCTGTGGTGCCTCTACCGGCTCCGCTTCCAGAAAAAAGAGCACGCCACGACCAAAGAAATCGGCCACGCTGCGCAGCTGGTTGAAGGTCAATCCTTCGCCATCGTGCATCACAGCAGACATGCGATCCGTCGATATGCCTACCTCAGCCGCAAGCGACTCTGGCGTGATGCCGTGGTCGGCACAACACCAGGCAATGCGGGCAGGGTTGATCGATTGGATGCGGTCCATAGACTTCATTTTATAGAACGACCCTGACCAACCCATCAGGGAAAACCAATGGACTCAAAGTTGCCCGCTGAAGGCCTGGTGCGGCAGGTTTTTTTGAGGGCGTCTTTGGCGTTGGTCGCTTGCTGTTTGACGGGGGCATCTGGCTCACTGGCCAGGCGCTGAAAAGATCGCAGCATCAAAATGTCCAATCAGCGGGATGCGAGGGCTTTGGACGACTTCTTGGGCAAAGCTTTCACGGTCTAGTACCTGCTTTCTGAATGCTTCTATCGTACACGCAGTGGCGTGCACCTTTCGGCCCAACTGGCGACCTGCAGGCCTGAGTGCGGCGTTGGCCTTGAGTTCAGAAGCTGCACCCAGAATCAGCACGTCGACATCGCTGTTGGCAGTGGCTTGGCCACGGGCCACCGAGCCAAACACTAAGGCCACTTCGATCCCATCCAGCTTCTCAAGGGTTTCACGCAGCGTACGTACCAGTGCGCTGTCTTGCTGCATGAGGGTCACCAACGGTGCCAACTGCGGGTCTTTACTGGCGTAATAACGCGGCAGGCCATCTTGCTGGCGGCGCTGCACCAGGCCCGCCTCTGTCCAGCGCTTGAGCAGCCGCGCTGTGTTGCCGGGGTCGATGCTTGAGGCGGCAGCCAGCTCACGCGGACCAAAGCCCCGACCCGGTTCGGCAAACAGTGCTTGCAGCACTTTGAATCGGGCTTGACCGCCAAAAACCTCGATGAGCTGGGCTTCGTTCATGGTGTGATGTTGAATTGACAACGATGTTGTCGAATATACATCAACGTTGTCAAATTGACAACGTTTGGTTAATCTCGCGTTCTGTTTGATATCCTTGCGGCCAAGTGGGTTGGGAGTACCCGGCCGGCGTTACAGCCTCGGTGAGTTCATCGGGGCTTTTCGCTTTCTCAGGCGTTCATGTCGCATGAATTCAGTCAATAACGTACTTTATGGGGCTGAAACTTTGCAACTGGTGACTCTCTGTCACCAGTTCAACTGTACGTTTTTCTCGTACGGTTGAATCACTGCAGTGGGTGACAAGTTGTCACCCACTGCACATCAAGAGTGCTTTCCTTCAATGATTTTGTTGACGTTAACAAAATGGGTTTGCTCCTTGTCAAAGCTGCCCGCTGAAGGCTTGGTGCAGAAGGGATTTTTTGAGGTCGTCGAGGGGGGTGAGTTTTTGGCGGTAGATGGATTCCAAATCTTCGATCTTTTCGAGTAAGCCGCTTAGTAATTTCAGTTGGCGGTCCTGTTCATGGACTGGAGGGAGAGTGATTTCCAATTCTTTGATCATTCCAAGCTTGAGGAATTTCGTGCTTGACCCTACGGATTGCTCTTTGAATTTTTTGAGGCTTTTGAGCATCTGAAAATAGAGATAGCGGTAGCGCAATATTTTTTCATCATGGATAGAGATGACGTAAGTACGTTGATAGGCGTTGAACTTACCGCTGTAGTGTTTGACGTTGAAATCACCAACAGCATTGTTGCCGGCCAACAATATTGCTTCGCAATCAAAGGCAAAGGTGTCAATCGCGAAAATTTCTCTTGAGCAGGTGAAGAACGGATACTCGCCGTCAATCACAGCAGCATTTGCATCTAACTTTCCGGTTTTGATCTTTATATATTCGCCGAGCTGTTCCTTTTTTCCCTCAATCGCATTCAAGGCACTGTCGAAAAGCTCGCGGGCGTTTTGGAGGTTCTTTTCGGCGTTGGCTTTGGCGGTGGCGATGTCGGCAAAGGCTTCGTCGAGGAGGGTGACGATGCGGCGTTGTTCTTCTATGTCAGGTGTTGTGACGGTAATGTCGTAAACATCATTGCGGTTGATGCCGGGCTTTACGCCTTTGGCCATGCTCGGCAGATTCAGAGTTAGGGTAGGTCTGCAAAAGTC
>JBIKHW010000194.1:0-6600 GCA_044361935.1 Limnohabitans sp.
TCCGTGGCTTTGACACCATCAGCGCCACCGGCAACATCCTGCGCGACTACCTGACTGACCTGTTCCCGATCATGGAGCTGGGCACCTCGGCCAAAATGCTCTCCATCGTGCCTTTGATGGCCGGTGGCGGCATGTACGAAACCGGTGCCGGCGGCTCAGCCCCCAAACATGTGCAGCAATTGGTGGAAGAAAACCATCTGCGCTGGGACTCCTTGGGTGAATTCCTGGCCTTGGCCGTGTCGCTGGAAGATCTGGGGATCAAAACCAGCAACAACCAGTCGAAAATCTTGGCCAAAACCCTGGATGCTGCCACTGGCAAATTGCTCGACAACAACAAGAACCCCTCCCCCAAAACAGGCCAACTGGACAACCGTGGCAGCCAGTTTTATCTGGCCATGTACTGGGCGCAGGAACTGGCAGCACAATCCGACGACCTGGCATTGCAAGCCAAGTTCACCCCTCTGGCGCAAACCTTGACCGAGCAGGAAAAAACCATCGTGGCCGAACTCAATGCGGTACAAGGTCAGCCGGTGGACATTGGCGGTTATTACTACCCGTCACCAGAAAAGCTCAAGGCCGTTATGTGCCCCAGCGCGACCTTCAACGCGGCGCTGGCTTCTGCAGCCTGAACAGACTGCTGATCGCCCCATAAGCAAAAAAGCCATCCCTAGGGATGGCTTTTTTGTGGGCACGACAGGTGTGATCGGCTGTTGAGAACCACGCGAGTCACCGACGCACACCGTGTCGTAGCTTGATGGTCATCCTCACATCGTAAAGAAGAGCCGTCGCGGCAAAGCAAGCAAACCCGAACATACGAACAATGCGCCAATCAAAAGCAAAAAACCATCTGAGGCCGCAGCTTCAGATGGCTTTTGAACACAAGCGCCCTTTCAGGCGCCTAGGTGCCGATCAGTGAAACTGCTCTTCTTCAGTCGAACCGGTCAGGGCTTTAACGGATGAAGAACCGCCCTGGATCACGGTGGTCACGTCGTCGAAGTAACCTGCGCCCACTTCTTGCTGGTGGGACACGAAGGTGTAACCCTTGTCGCGGGCTGCGAATTCAGGCTCTTGCACCATTTCTGTGTAGTGCTTCATTCCTTCGCCGCGTGCATAAGCGTGGGCAAACTGGAAAGTATTGAACCAATTGATGTGGATACCGGCCAATGTGATGAACTGGTACTTGTAACCCAAGGCAGACAAATCGTCCTGGAAGGAGGCAATCTGCTTGTCGTTGAGGTTTTTCTTCCAGTTGAACGATGGCGAGCAGTTGTACGAAAGCAGCTTGCCGGGACAGGCAGCGTGAACGGCTTGTGCAAATTCGCGGGCAAAGCCAATGTCTGGTACGCCGGTTTCGCACCACACCAAGTCGGCGTATGGGGCGTAAGCCACACCGCGGCTGATGGCTTGCTCCAAGCCGTTCTTGACACGGTAGAAGCCTTCTTGTGTACGCTCGCCGGTCAGGAAAGGCTTGTCGTTGGCGTCGTGGTCAGAAGTGATCAGGTTGGCGGCTTCGGCGTCCGTGCGGGCCAACACAATGGTGGACACACCCATGACGTCAGCAGCAAAACGTGCAGAGATCAATTTTTCGCAGGCCTCGTGAGTAGGCACCAAGACTTTGCCGCCCATGTGACCGCATTTCTTCACGGCAGCCAATTGGTCTTCAAAGTGCACACCCGCTGCGCCGGAGGCGATCATGTTTTTCATCAATTCAAAGGCGTTCAACACGCCGCCGAAACCAGCTTCAGCGTCGGCGACGATGGGCAAGAAGTAGTCGATGAATTCCTTGTCGCCTGGGTTGATGCCACGGCCCCACTGGATTTCGTCAGCGCGTTTGAAAGTGTTGTTGATGCGGCGAACCATGGTGGGCACCGAGTCGTAGGCGTAGAGCGACTGGTCGGGGTACATGGTCTCGGAGGTGTTGCCGTCAGCGGCAACTTGCCAGCCCGAAAGGTACACGGCTTCCAAGCCAGCTTTGGCTTGTTGCATGGCTTGACCGGCAGATATAGCGCCGAAGGCGTTGACGTAGCCTTTCTTGGCGCCGCCGTTGACCTTTTCCCAGAGCTTCTCAGCGCCGCGCTTGGCCAGGGTGTGCTCGATGGGCATGCTGCCGCGCAGACGCACAACGTCGGCTGCGGAGTAACCGCGCTTGACGCCTTTCCAGCGGGGGTTGGTCGCCCAGTCTTTTTCGAGGGCTGCGATTTGCTGTTCACGGCTGAGTTGTTGAGTGATGTCGGCTGGCATGGAAGACTCCTTAGGTCAAGTTGAAATCAAGTGATCGTTACAGCGGTTTCTGCTCCGTCCTTGCAATCATCTTAACTCTTATAGAAGACCTAGAGTTCATCTTATGTCTTATACAAGACATATTTTTATTTGTTTAAAATCAACAGGTTAAACAAGTTATTTTTCAATGCAAAACGTCTATTCATTATTTAAAATTCAAACCACACATCAAATCTATCTTTTTTTACTATGCGAAAAAGCAAAACAAGACATGAAATTAAAAAAAAAGCTTGAGCATCAAACCACGCTGGCCTAATTCACATCTCTCTGAAGCAGCCCCATGGCACCAAAGGGACTGATAAAAGTTGGCAAGAACAAGAAAAGCCCAACACCAAGGGCAAATCAGCAACAACATCAAGAGAAAAATGATTTATCTGCTTGGAAAGTGCAACTTTCTCTATTAGCATCACGATAGCTGTAAACACAATGTTTCTCAGCGGCGAACTCACTTCCGAGCAAAGGAATTTCATCATGGCAACTGCGAAAAAAACCCCGGTCAAAAAAGCTGCAGCTCCCGCAAAAAAAGCAGCACCGGCAACCAAGGCTGCACCCGCCAAAAAAGCGGCTGCACCGGCTAAAAAGGTGGCTGCTAAAGCACCCGCCAAAAAGGCTGCTCCTGCGACCAAACGCACCCCCAACCCCGCCTTCATGAAGGCACTGACCCCCAGTGCTGCCTTGGCTGCCGTGGTGGGCGCCACACCTCTGCCACGCACCGAAGTGGTCAGCAAGATGTGGGTTTACATCAAGAAGCACAAGCTGCAAGACAGCGTCAACCGCCGCGCCATCAATGCCGACGACAAGCTCAAGGCTGTGTTTGGCAAACCTCAAGTCACCATGTTCGAAATGGCTGGTCTGATTGGCAAGCACCTGAAGTAATTCAGTGCAATTAATTCGCGAAATCAAAAAAACCCGCCTCGGCGGGTTTTTTTGTGGTCAAAGCCAATGTCAGAAATAGCCTAGGAATTACATTTGAAGCGGCAGCTGCAAACGACTGGGCTCAAGCCTTTTCTTGCCGTGCCAAACTGGCCTGAGTGATGGCGCTCAGCGTGCTGCGTGTGGTGATCACCTCAGGATCCAGCACGACCTCGATCAGCGTGCCTTGAGGTCGCGCCAGAGCCTCCAACAAGGCCGGCTCAAAGGCCTGCGAGTGCTCAATGCGCACCCCCACGTACCCATAAGCCGAAGCCAAAGCAGCAAAGTCGGGGTTTTGCAGCTTCGAGCCAGCCACATGGTAAGGGTATTCTCGCTCTTGGTGCATGCGGATGGTGCCGTACATGCCGTTGTTGAGCAAAACGATGATGCTCTTGCCGCCATGCTGAACGGCTGTGGCCAGTTCCTGGCCGTTCATCAAAAAGTCGCCGTCGCCCGCGATGGTGAAGGCCAGGCGTCCCGTCAACAAATTGGCTGCAATGCCGGCTGGCACGCCATAACCCATGGCGCCCACGGTGGGCGCCAATTGGGTTTTGTGGCCTTTGACCAAGCCGTGGTGCTTGTAAAAACGGTGCATCCAGCTGGCAAAATTGCCCGCACCATTGGTCAGCACAGCGTCCGCTGGCAAATGCTTTTGCAGCATGGCCACAATGGCGGGCATGTCGATGTCGCCAGGTAACACCTGGGGCTTGAGATTGTTAAGGTAATCGGTGTGCGCGGCTTGCGTCCAATCGGCCCAAGGCAGCTCGGTGGGAGCACTCAAAACCTCCAGGCTACGGGCAGCCGCATTCATGGTGGCGTTGATGGCCAAATCGGCTTGGTAAACACGGTTGAGCTCTTCGGCACTGGCATGGATGTGCACCAGCTTCTGGCGTGTTTTAGGGGCTTGAAGCAAGGTGTAGCCCCCGGTGGTCATTTCACCCAGGCGGGGACCGATGGCCAGAATCAGATCAGCCTCGCGCACGCGCTGCGCCAATGCGGGGCCAATGCCAATGCCCACGTCCCCGGCGTAAAAGGGGTGGTGGTTGTCAAAGGTGTCTTGAAATCGGAAAGCATTGGTGACGGGCAATTGCCAGTTTTCGGCAAATCGTTGCAAGGCTTGCGCCGCTTGCGGTGTCCAGCCTCCTCCGCCAGCAATCACCAGTGGCTTTTGAGCGGCCAACAGCATGTCGCGCAGGGTGCGCAAGGAACCGGGGTCGCTCCAGGCCTGAACGGCTTCCACGCGCCCCAAAGCTTGGGCCTTCACGGGTTGGGTCAGCATGTCTTCAGGCAGCACCAACACAACAGGGCCAGGGCGGCCATTCATGGCCGTGGCAAAAGCGCGGGCCACATATTCGGGCAATCGCTCCGGATCGTCCACGCGCTCGACACGTTTGGCCATGCCCTTGGTCGAGGGGCCAAAGAAATGGGTGTAGTCCATTTCCTGAAAGGCTTCGCGGTCTCGGGTGTCACTGGCCACATCACCCACAAACAAAATCATGGGCGTGGAGTCCTGGAACGCAGTGTGCACGCCGATCGAAGCGTTCGTAGCCCCCGGGCCGCGCGTCACAAAACAGATGCCAGGGCGGCCGGTCAATTTCCCCTGGGCCTCGGCCATGAAAGCTGCACCACCCTCTTGGCGGCAGGTCACAAAAGTGAGTTCATCGCGGTACAGGTGAAAGCCATCGAGCACCGCCAGATAACTTTCACCGGGTACCCCGAAAGCATGGGTAACGCCTTGGGCCAAGAGGCATTCGACAAGCAGGTGGCCAGCAATTTTTGAAGTCATGCCCTATTGTGCCCAAGGCCACAAAAGCCATCTGTCACAGCCGTGCAAGCGGGGCTTGCACGGCTGTGGGGTCAGGCCGCGAGCTCGACCACTTGGAAATCGAACTGTCCCGGGGCACGCACCGGATCGACCGAGACCTCGATGATGCACTTCGGCGGGAAACGCCCTTCCAGCAACAGTTTGGACAAAGGGTTTTCCAGGCGCTGTTGGATCGCCCTTTTCAGAGGCCTGGCGCCGAACACCGGGTCAAAACCCACCTTGGCCAATTCGGACAAGGCCGCTGGGCTGACCTTCAAAGTCAGGTCCATGCGGGACAGGCGGGTTTGCAAGACCTGCAACTGGATCTCGGCAATCGAAGCAATGTGCTGGGCATCGAGGCCATGGAAGACCACGGTCTCGTCAATGCGGTTCAAAAACTCGGGGCGGAAATGGGTCTTGAGTTCGTCCCACACCGCGTCCTTGATGTCTTCGGCAGGCTGCCCCACCATGGACTGGATCAGGTGCGAGCCCAAATTCGAGGTCATCACGATCACGGTGTTCTTGAAGTCCACTGTGCGGCCCTGACCATCAGTCAGACGACCATCGTCGAGCACCTGCAGCAAGATGTTGAAGACATCGGGGTGCGCCTTTTCCACCTCGTCGAGCAGCAGCACGCTGTAAGGCTTGCGCCGCACGGCTTCGGTCAAGTAACCGCCCTCCTCGTAACCCACATAGCCCGGCGGCGCACCAATCAAGCGGGCCACCGAGTGCTTTTCCATGAACTCACTCATGTCCATGCGGATCAGGTGGTCTTCGCTGTCAAACAAAAAGCCCGCCAAGGCCTTGCACAGCTCGGTTTTACCCACGCCTGTGGGACCCAAAAACAGGAACGATCCTGTTGGGCGGTTCGGATCGGACAGGCCCGAGCGCGAACGGCGGATGGCATTGGCTACCGCCGCAATGGCTTCGTCTTGCCCCACCACGCGCTGGTGCAGTTTGTCCTCCATTTGCAGGAGTTTTTCGCGCTCACCCTGCATCATCTTGGCCACCGGAATCCCAGTGGCGCGAGAAACGACCTCGGCAATCTCTTCTGCGCCCACCTGTGTGCGCAGCAATCGGTGTACCGGTTTTTCGCCGGGCGCAGCTTCCTTGGCCTGCACCTCCTTGAGGGTTTTTTCCAGCGCAGGCAGCTTGCCATACTGCAACTCGGCCACTTTATTGAAATCACCCTTGCGTGTCAGCTCTTCTATTTGTTGCTTGAGCTGGTCGATTTGCTCGCGCACTTGTTGGCCACCTTGGGCTTGCGACTTCTCGGCCCGCCAGATTTCTTCCAGATCGGCCGCTTCTTTTTTCAGTTTGACGATCTCTTCTTCGATCAAGGCAAAGCGTTTTTGCGAGGCCTCATCACTCTCTTTACGAACCGCTTCGCGCTCAATCTGCAGCTGAATCAAACGCCGGTCGAGCTTGTCCATCACCTCGGGCTTGGAGTCGATCTCGATCTTGATCTTGGCCGCCGCCTCGTCGATCAGGTCAATGGCTTTGTCGGGCAGGAAGCGGTCGGTGATGTAGCGGTGGCTGAGCTCAGCCGCCGCCACGATGGTCGGGTCGGTGATGTCCACACCGTGGTGGATTTCATACTTTTC
>JBIKHW010000195.1:0-6594 GCA_044361935.1 Limnohabitans sp.
GCATTCAGGCGGCCACTGGGGTGCAGGCCGACAGCTGGATCAAGACAGGGGCACAGTTTTTTGCGGCCGTGAGTGCGCAAAGCACCGCCAACACGGCCATCCGGTTTTTTGTGGGCCTGTCGGTGGCTTTTGGCATTGCCAGCGTGTTGGTGGTGTCGGTGGTGCAAAAGTCGCGCGAGATCGGGATCATGCGGGCCATGGGCATTTCACGTGGGCAGGTGTTGCGGGTGTTTTTGTTGCAAGGTGGTTTGCTGGGCTGGGGCGGCGCGGTGCTGGGCTGCGTGGTGGGCGCTTTGGGGCTGGTGCTGTGGCAAAAGCTGACCCTGAATGCCGACGGCACGACGCTGTTTCCGCTGGTGCTCGACCCGACCTTGTTTGTGCTGGCACTGGGGTTGGCCACGCTGACGGGCCTGGCCGCGGCCTATGCACCGGCCTTGCGGGCGGCGCGTCTGGACCCGGTGGAGGCCATCCATGGCTAGCGCGGATGTGGTGGTGTGCTTGCAAGGTGTGCGCAAGGCCTTCAACGTGGGCACAGGCATTGAGACCGAGGTGCTGCACGGCATTGACCTGACGCTGCACCGGGGCGACTTTTGCGCGGTGATGGGGCCGTCGGGCTCAGGCAAAAGTACCTTGCTCAACATCATCGGTTTGCTGGACCGTCCTACCTCGGGCTTGCTGCAAATGGCGGGTGAAGAAACCACGCTGTTGGCCGACCAAGCCCTGACGCGCTTGCGCGGGCACCACATTGGCTTTGTGTTCCAGTACCACCACCTGATCTCGGCCTTCACGGCACTTGAGAACGTGATGATCCCCCTGATGGGCGCTGCGGGATTTCCGAATCAGGCCATGCGCGAGCGGGCCGAAGCCCTGCTGGAGAGCGTGGGCTTGACGCCTTGGAAGAACAACATGGCCAACAACATGAGCGGCGGGCAGCAGCAGCGCGTGTCTTTGGCGCGGGCCTTGGCCATGAACCCGGCCTTGCTCTTGGCCGATGAGCCCACCGGCAACCTGGACACCAAAAGTGCAGATGCCGTGTTTGCGCTTTTGCGCCGCATCAACCAAGAGCAGAGCACCACTGTGCTGCTGGTCACGCACAACCCCGAGCTGGGCAGGCGCTGCGACAAGACCATCCAGGTGGTGGATGGCCTGATCCAGACTTAGGCTCTTGCAGTTTTTGCAGCTTCTGCGGCAATGCCTTGCAGCTGGGCTGCGGTCAAACGGTTGCCGTGCTGGCTGACCACGGCAGCGGCGGCGCGGTTGGCCAGTGCGGCGGCTTGCGCCGGGCTCTGGCCGTGGCTGATGCCGTACAAAAAGGCCCCTGCAAACATGTCGCCTGCGCCGTTGGTGTCCACGGCTTTGGTGGGCACAGCGGGCACTTCGATGCGCTGCTGGCCTTGCACAACGATGCAGCCCTTTGGGCCGCGTGTCAGGCACACGGTTTTGGCCAAAGCCGACAGCTGACCGATGATGGTGTCCAGGTCGGAGGTGCCACACCAAGTTTGTGCTTCTTCTTCGTTGGCAAACAAATAGTCCAGACCGTCGCCGATCATGGCTTCAAGGCCTGCTTTGCAAAAGTTGATCATGCTCACATCACTCAAGGTGAGCGCGGTTTGCACTTGGTGCTCAATCGCGATTTGGCGACCTTTCACAGCGGCCTCGAGGCCCGTTGGAGAAGCAGCCAGATAGCCTTCCATGTAATAGATTTTGGACTTGGCGATGTCTTGCGGGTGAAGGGCGCTCGCATCGAGTTGCGATGTGGCGCCGAGGAAGGTGCACATGCTGCGCTCGGCATCTGGCGTGACCAGCACCATGCAGCTGCCGGTTTGGCCTTCGGCGGGGCGGGTGTGCGTCAGGTTGGTGGCGACGCCGTTCGCCTGCAGGTCTTGTGTGTAGTAAGCGCCCAGCTCGTCGTCGGCTACGCGGCACGAATAAAACCCTTGGCCGCCCAATTGGGCCAACGCGACCACCGTGTTGCCGGCCGAGCCGCCGCCGGTGCGGCGGGCGTGCAGGCCCTGTACATGGCCCAGCAGTTCGGCGCGTTGCGCGGTGTCGATCAGCGTCATGTGGCGCTTGCTCACGCCCATGGTCTGCAGCAGGGCGTCAGAGACTTCGTATTCGGTATCGACCAGGGCGTTGCCGATGGCGTAGAGGTGGTGGTGGGACATGGCAGAGGGGCGTTGGACAAATCACAGAGTTTAGCGGTTCGCCCCGGCACATCGTCAGTTGCCCATGACCCTGGGCGCATCACATGAGCCCCTGCTCGGCCATCGACAAAGCCTGCCCCTGCCCCACGATGATGTGGTCGAGCACGCGCACGTCCACCAGAGCCAAAGCCGCCTTGAGGGTCTGGGTCAGGTGTTCGTCAGCGCGGCTGGGCTGCACCGAGCCGCTGGGGTGGTTGTGGCTCAGCACCACAGCGGCCGCCTGGTGGTGCAGGGCACGCAGGACGACTTCGCGCGGGTAAACGCTGGTTTGGCTCAGCGTGCCGCGAAAAAGCTCTTCCATGGCCAGCATGCGGTTTTGGTGGTCCAGAAACAGCACGGCAAAGACTTCGTGGTTTTTGTGGGCCAATTGCAGCTGCAGGTATTGCTTGACCGCGCCCGGCGTGTGGAAGGCCTCGCGCTCTTTGAGGCGCTGGCTGAGCGCCCGGCGAGACAGCTCGAACACGGCCAGCAGTTCGGCCTGTTTGGCGGGACCCAGGCCTTTGACCAGTTGGAGTGACTGCACCGTGGCGTTCAGCAAGCCCGCGATGCCGTCTGGCCCCAGCAGTTCTTCGGACAGCTGGAACACGTTTTTGCCCGCCATGCCTGTGCGCAGCAAGATGGCCAAAAGCTCCACGTCGCTCAGGGCTTGCGGGCCCCGGGCCAGTAATTTTTCGCGCGGACGCGCATCGGCCGGCAAGTCCTTGATGCTCATGTCGTGCCCCTCCCTGGAGCGGCCTTCGGTCCTGTTTGCCCCTTTTTGTCCCTAAGGTGGGGCAGGTTGGCCGGGCTTTTTACAATAGTGCTTTATTTATGCCCGTTTGGCCGCTTAGGCGGCAACCACGAAAACCCTTATGTCCATTGTTGAACCTGGTTCTTTCTTGACGCTTCACTACCGCCTGGCTGGGCCGCAGGGGGACATCATCAACACTTTCAACGAAAAACCCGCGACCTTGTCGCTGGGCTCGGGCACTTTGTCGCCTGCCGTTGAGCAGAGATTGCTGGGTTTGGTCGAAGGCACACGGGTGGTGATGGAAATTCCGGCGGGCGAGGCCTTTGGAGACCACATTGCCGACATGCAGCAATGGGTGGCCCGCAAGCTGCTCAACGAGCTGGGCGATCCGACCGAAAAATACGCTGCGGGGGATGTGGTGCAATTCCCAACGCCCGACGGCTTGGGCTCGTATGCCGGAACGGTTTTGCAAGTGAACGAGGAGGGCGCGGTGTTGTTTGACTTCAACCACCCGCTGGCCGGTCAGCCTGTGACCTTTGAAGTCGAACTGATTGGGGTGCTGTGATGACGTCTGAAGTGCTTTTGGCAGAACCGCGCGGCTTTTGCGCCGGTGTGGACCGTGCAATTGACATCGTGGAGCACGCGCTGTCCAAGTTTGGCCGCCCGATTTATGTGCGCCACGAGATCGTGCACAACACCTATGTGGTCAATGACCTGAAGGAAAAAGGCGCGATCTTCATCGAAGAGTTGGCCGATGTGCCGCCGGGGGCCACGCTGATTTTCAGCGCCCATGGCGTGAGCCGGGCCATTCAGGATGAAGCCGAGCGGCGCGGCTTTCGCATTTTTGATGCGACTTGTCCTCTCGTGAGCAAGGTGCATGTGGAGCTGGCCAAGCTGCACAAAGAGGGTTATGAGTTCATCATGATCGGCCACAAGGGCCATCCCGAGGTTGAAGGCACCATGGGCCAGCTCGACAGCGGCATCCATTTGGTCGAGGACGTGGAGGACGTGGCCAAGGTGCAGCCTGCTCAAACCGAATTGCTGGCCGTGGTGACCCAAACCACGTTGAGCGTGGACGATGCGGCCGAGATCGTGGCCGCCGTCAGGGCGCGCTTTCCGCAAGTGCGCGAGCCCAAGCAGCAAGACATTTGCTACGCAACCCAAAACCGGCAAGACGCCGTCAAGCTGATGAGCCCGATGGTGGACGTGGTGATCGTGGTGGGCAGTCCCACCAGTTCCAACAGCAACCGCCTGCGCGAGCTGGCCGACCGCTTGGGTACGCCTGCTTACATGGTGGACAGCGCGGCCGATTTGCAAGAATCCTGGTTTGAAGGATCACGAAAGGTGGGCCTTACGGCCGGTGCCTCGGCCCCGGATGTGCTGGTGCAAGAGGTGATTGCGCGTTTGCGGGCGATGGGGGCCGTGTCGGTGCGCACCCTGGACGGCATCCAGGAAACCATCAAGTTCCCGCTGCCCAAAGGCCTCAAGCTCGATTGAGTCGGCACCCTTTCAAGCCGTGAATCTGGCATCACTACAATCACGCCATGCTTGATATTGTTCTACTCCGCAAAGATCTGGACGCTGCCGTGGCGCGTCTGCAGACCCGTAAAAATCCCCAGCCTTTCCTGAACGTGGAGGCGTTTCGTGCTTTGGAGGCCGAACGCAAAACCCTTCAGACCCGCACCGAAGAGCTGCAAAGCCAGCGCAACAGCCTGTCCAAGCAAATTGGCATGCTCAAAGGCAAAGGCCAGCATGCTGAGGCCGATGCGGTCATGGCCCAAGTGGGTGCCATCAAGGACGAGCTGGAGTCATCCGCTCAGCGTTTGGACGTGATTCAGGCCGAGTTGCAGACCTTGCTGTTGGCTGTGCCCAATTTGCCCCACGAGTCGGTGCCTTTGGGCGAGGGCGAAGAAGGCAACATCGAGGTGCGCCGCTGGGGCACAGTGCGCAGTTTTGATTTCGAGCTCAAGGACCATGTGGACATCGGCGGCCCGTTGGGTTTGGACTTTGAAACCGGCACCAAGTTGACCGGCTCGCGTTTTACCTTCATGCGTGGCCCGGTGGCCCGTCTGCACAGGGCGCTGGCCCAGTTCATGCTCGATGTGCAGACCAGCGAGCACGGCTATACCGAGTGCTATACCCCCTACATCGTGAACGCCGACACGCTGCGTGGCACGGGCCAGTTGCCCAAGTTCGAGGCCGATTTGTTTGCCGCGAACAAGGGGGGGCAGGACGGCGAGGAAAGCCAGGCGCTGTACCTGATCCCGACGTCTGAAGTGACCCTGACCAACGTGGTGCGCGACGAAGTGTTGGCCGAGGCTGATTTGCCGATCAAACTCACCGCCCATACCCCTTGCTTTCGGTCGGAGGCGGGCAGCGGTGGGCGTGACGTGCGCGGCCTGATTCGCCAGCACCAGTTTGACAAAGTCGAGATGGTGCAAATCGTGCACCCTGAGCAAAGTTACCAGGCGCTGGAGGACATGACACGCCACGCCGAAGCCATATTGCAAAAGCTGGGTCTGCCTTACCGCGTGATGAGCCTGTGCACGGGCGACATGGGTTTTGGTGCGAGCAAGACCTATGACCTGGAGGTCTGGGTGCCAGCGCAAAACACCTACCGCGAGATCAGCTCGGTGTCCAACTGCGAGGCTTTCCAGGCTCGCCGTTTGCAGGCGCGTTTCAAAAACGCCCAAGGCAAGAACGAGCTGGTGCACACCTTGAATGGCTCTGGCTTGGCTGTGGGTCGTGCGCTGGTGGCAGTTTTGGAGAATTACCAAAACGCCGATGGCTCAGTCACTGTGCCGGAGGTGCTGCGGCCTTATTTGGGTGGATTGGAGACCCTGCGGGCCTGATAGAATATCGGCTTCGACAAACGACACCGAATCAGGAGAGGTGGCAGAGTGGTCGAATGTACCTGACTCGAAATCAGGCGTAGGGGCGACCCTACCGAGGGTTCGAATCCCTCCCTCTCCGCCAAATCAACCCCGCTGGGTATCCATGCGGGGTTTTTTTCTGACAGGCGAGTCTGTGCCAGTTCAGTGTGCCCAAAGCGCATGCCCTCTGCATTGCTGATTGGGAAAAGGAAACATGATGAAAACCAGGACCTGGATTGTTGCTATATTGGCCCTGCCGTTGCTACAAGGCTGCACCGTGCTGGCCATTGCAGATGTCGCAGCGTCAACCGTGATTTATGGGGTCAAGACGGTGGTCAATGTGGTAGATGCCGTGACACCCGACATCATCAACCGGGACAAGGACAAAAAGAAAGATTGAGGCGTGAATCAGGCCTGGCGGTGTTCGGCGAGGTCGTTCCATACATCCTGGCGGTATATCAGTCCACCGCGCACTTCCATCCGGTCGATGAAACGGATCCCTTCAAAAGCCTCGCCGGTTAGCCAGTTGCCGTACAGTGTGCCGTGGCAAAACACCACCGTGGCATCGCCTTGCCAGCTTTCTTCGAACTGTTCGTAATGCTTGCCGATGCGCGTGTAGCGTTGCACTGCCCAAGCGGTCAGATCGGACAAGTTGTGCATCACTACCGAGCCAGGAAAGCACATGCGAAAGTCGGGTGACAAAAAGCTTTGGGCCAGGGCCACGTCTCGCGCCTGCATGGCCTGTAAAAAATCACGAACCACATCCGAAGCTACTGGGTGCGCTGCG
>JBIKHW010000236.1:0-5584 GCA_044361935.1 Limnohabitans sp.
TTTGAGCAAGGCCAGGGCGCAGGCTTTGCCAATGCCAGAGCTGGCACCGGTGACGAGGGCGATTTTCGACATGTTGTGTACTTTCTAAAGAGACCTTGAAACCCCTGATTTTCAGGCGTTTTGGAAAGAAATCTGTACCTTGAGTGACTGGCTCTTGTCGGCCGCCAAGTCAAAGGCTTCGATGGCGCGGTCGAGCGGCAAGACGCTGGTGATCACAGGCTTGCCATTGACCAGGCCTTCGTTCAAGAAGCGCACGGCGGTGGCAAATTCGGCGTGGAAACGGAAGGTGCCGCGCAGGTCCACCTCTTTGGTCACGATCTGCGTCATGGGCAAGCTGATGTCGCCGCCCATGCCCACGGTGATCAGCACGCCGCGAGGCACGATGGTGTCCAGGCCCACGCGCAAAGCGGCTTCGCTGCCGGAGGCCTCAAACACGACGTCAAACTGGCCTTTGTCCACTTTGTAGGCGTCCAGCGCTTGGGGCTGTGATTTGAGGTTGATGGTTTCGTCTGCGCCCATCTCCTTGGCACACTTCAGTGGCAAGTCGGCGATGTCGGCGGCCACGATGCGGGCCGCACCCGCTCGGCGCAAAGCGCCAATCAAGAGCGAGCCAATCGGGCCGCAGCCGGTGACCAGCACCTGTTTGCCCAGCACGCTGCCCGCACGTTGGATGGCGTGCAAGCCCACCGACAAAGGCTCGGCCAAAGCAGCTTCAGACAGGCTCAGGTGGTCGGCAATCGGGTGGGCCTGGTAGCCCTCAATGATGAGTTGCTCGCTGAACCCGCCCTGGATGTGCGGGAAGGGCATGGCGCTGCCGTAAAAGCGCATGTTCAAGCAGTGGTTGTGCTGGCCTGCTTGGCAAAAGCGGCAGTGGCCACAGGGGCGAGAAGGCGAGATGGCGATGCGCTGGCCCTTGGGCACGCTGCTCACACCCGAGCCCACGCCATCGACCACGCCCGATATTTCGTGGCCCAGCGCAATGGGCTGCTTGATGCGCACGGTGCCAAAGCCGCCGTGTTGGTAGTAATGCAGGTCCGAGCCGCAAATGCCGCCATAGGCCACATTCACACGCAATTGGTTTTCGCCCAAGGCGGGCAGCTCGGTGTTTTCGATGCGCAGGTCTTTGGCCGAATGGCAGACAACGGATTTCATGGAGTGTCCTTGCAAAAGCTTCAAAGGGTGGCGGTCACGCCGCCGTCAACGTAAAGGATATGGCCATTGACAAAACGCGACGCGTCGGAGGCCAGAAAGACGGCTGCGCCGCCGAGGTCTTGCACATCACCCCAGCGGCGGCTGGGGGTGCGCCCCACGAGCCAACTGCTGAAGGCCGGGTCGTCGACCAGCTTCTGGTTCAGCTCGGTTTTGAAGTAGCCCGGGCCGATGCCGTTGACATTGATGCCAAACTGGCCCCAATCAATCGCCATGCCTTTGGTGAGCATCTTCACAGCGCCCTTGGTGGCGGTGTAGGGCGCAATGCCGGGGCGACCCAGTTCGCTTTGCACCGAGCAGATGTTGATGATCTTGCCGTGCCCACGCGGGATCATTTTTTTGGCCACCGCTTGGCCCACGAAGTACACGCTGTCCAAGTTGGTCTTCATGATGGTGTGCCAATCGGCGTCCTGGTACTCGTGCAGCGGGCCGCGAATTTGCATGCCCGCGTTGTTGACCAGGATGTCGATGGGCCCTTCGGCCTCGATCTGATCCACAGCCGCACGCACACGGTCGGCATCGGTCACGTCAAACACCGAAGTGCTGACGGACAGGCCTTGTGCTTTTAAGGTTTGCGCAGCGGCGTCCACTTTACTGGCCGTGCGGCCGTTCAATACAACGTGTGCCCCGGCTTGCGCCAGCGCCTCAGCCAGCGCCAAACCAATGCCTGCCGAAGAGCCGGTGATCAGGGCGCGGCGGCCCGACAGATTGAAGGAATTCAGAACATTCATCGCATGAGTAACCATTTAAGAGGAACCATCACCAAGCTCGGGAAGGCGATCAAGGAGCCCATCACCACCACCTGGGATATCAGGAACGGCATGACACCCCGTATGACGTCGTGCATGGGAATGCGGCCCACGCCGCAGACCACGTTGAGCACCGTGCCCACGGGCGGAGTCAACAAACCGATGGCGTTGTTCATGATGAACAAGACACCAAAATAGACCGGATCAATGCCCGCTTCGCGCACCAAAGGCATGAGCACGGGTGTGAGGATCAGCACCGTGGGTGCAAAGTCGAGCGCGGTGCCCACAATCATGACCAGCAGCATCAGCATGACCATGAGCAGGGTTTTGTTGTCGATGAAGGGCCGCAAAATTTCGACAATCTGCGCCGGAATGTTGGCCACCGTGATCAGCCAGGCTGAAACGAGTGCTGCCGCCACCAAGAACATGACCACCGAAGAGGTCTTGGCCGCAGACAGGATGATGCCGTACAGGTCTTTGACCTTGATTTCGCGGTAGATGAACAGGCCCACAAACAAGGAATACACCACCGCCACCACCGCCGCCTCGGTGGGTGTGAAGACGCCCATCTTCATGCCGCCGATGATGGTGATGGCCAGCAGGTAAGACCAAAACGCGTTGATGGTCACCGAGATGCGTTCTTTGAACGGCACTTTCTCGGCCACCTCCACCTTGTCCTTGCGGGCCACAATCCACCAGGTCACGATCAGGGCAAAACCCATCATGAGCCCCGGAAAAATGCCCGCCATGAAGAGCTTGGAGATCGACACGCCGCCGATCACGCCAAACAAGATGAACCCAATTGAGGGTGGAATCACGGGCGCGATGATGCCCCCCGCAGCAATCAGGCCTGCCGAGCGGTCCATGCGGTAACCGGCTTTGCGCATCATGGGCAGCAAGACGGCGGCCAGCGCGGCCGTGTCGGCTACGGCCGAGCCCGACAAGCTGGCCATGACGATGGCCGCAAACACCGCTACATAACCCAAGCCGCCACGAAAGTGACCCACCCAAACCATGGCCGAGTTGACGATGCGTCGGCTCATGCCGCCCGCGTTCATCAACTCACCGGCCAGCATGAAAAAGGGCACGGCCATGAGCGGAAAGTTGTCAGCACCGTTGATCAGGTTTTGCGACACGATTTGGGTGTCGAAGTTGTCCATGTGCAGCATCAAAGCCACACCTGAGACCAACAAAGAAAACGCCAGTGGCATGCCCAACGCCATGGCGGCGAGCAGGGAGACAATGAAAACAACGACGGTCATTTGGCATCCTTTGGGGTGTGCGTGTTCACCGTCTCTTCGGAGTCTTTAATTTGGATCAAGTCCGACTCAACGAAGTTGCCCTTGGCCAGTTTCACCAGTTTTCCCAAAATCATCAGGCCCATGGCCACGCTGGTGACATAGCCCACGCCGTACACCCAACTCATGGGAATTTCGGTCACGGCCGAGCGTGTGGTGGCGTTGATGCCGTGTTGCTTCAAGGTGCCGTAAAACATGAGGGTGCAGCAGCCCAGCATCAGCAGGTTCGATACGGCAAAAGCCACTTTTTTGCCACGAAGACTGAGCTTGCGCACGATGGAGTCCAGCCCCAGATGACCGTTTTCACGCATGGTGACAATGGCACCCAGGAAGGTGATCCAGATGAACAAAAACCGCGACAACTCTTCGGAGCTGATGATGCCGTCGTTGAAGCCGTAGCGCAGCACCACGTTGCCAAACACCATGATGACCATGGCCGACAGCATAATGACCAAGGTGAGCTCTGCCAGCTTGAAGAAAAGGTCGTTGATTTTTTTCATACAGGGATCAAAAAAAGCCCCCTCCAAAGAGGGGGCGTGTTGTCACTCAAACCATCACTTGGTGTCTTCGATGGCTTTCAGCAAAGCCGGGCCGTTTTTCTCGCCAAAAGTCTTGGCAATCTCGGCCGACACGATTCTCTGGAACGGGGCCATGTCCACGTTCTCGATCACTTGCATGCCCGACTTCTTCAAATCGGCCACCACCTTGCCCGCGTTGGACGCGTTCAAGTTGCGTTGGAAGGTAGCCGCTTCGCGTGCCGAGTCGACGATCACTTTTTGGTAATTGGCGGGCAGGCTGTCGAACTTGGCCTTGTTCATGGCCACCACCAGCGGCGAATAAACGTGGTTGCTCACAGTCAGGTGTTTTTGCACTTCGTAAAACTTGGACGACCAAGTCACGTTGATCGGGTGCTCTTGCGCGTCAAAAGTGCCGGTTTCCAGGGCCGTGTACAGCTCGGCAATCGGCATGGGCGAGGGGTTCATGCCCAGCAACCTGAACGCTTGGATGTGGTACGGGTTGGGTGTGGAGCGAATCTTCAGGCCCTTCAAGTCATCGGGCTTGTTAACTGGGCGCTTGTTGTTGGTGAAGGCGCGCCAGCCGTTTTCCCAATAGGCCAGGCCCTTCAAGCCGTGCGGGGACAATTCGTTGAGCACGCCTGTGCCCACAGCACCATCGAGCACGTTGTAGGCGTGTTGTGCGCTGCGGAACACAAAGGGCAACTCCATGGCGGCCGTGTTGGGCACGATGCCGTTGAAGTTGGAGGCACCGCTGGAGACGATGTCGATCGTGCCGCCGCGTGTGCCGTTGATCATGGCGGCGTCATTGCCCAGCTGGTTGGCCGGGAACACGGTGATTTCCACATCGCCGTTGGTGCGTTGCTTGACCAGCTCGGCCAGCTTCATGGCGGCGGCGTGCTGGCCATCGGTGGCGTTGACCGCGTGGCCCATTTTCAGGTTGAACTTGGCGGCGTAAGCGCTGGAGCCGACGGCGGCCACGAGGCAGGCGAGAAGGATGCGGGAAAGTTTCATGGTGTTGTCTCCTGGTTAAAAAAGGACTGTCGAAAAAATCAATCTGTGGGCAGTGCGTATTCATCTGCACTGAAGACGGTGTGGAACACGGTGCCATCGAACATGGCAATCATGTCTTTGGACACTTCTTTGCTTTTCATGCGCACCTCGGAGGCCAGAGCGATCTCGATCGCCTCGCGGCTGGGGTAACGCACGGCCAGCACCATGCCAAAGTGGGGATCGGCCACATCGCTTTCGACTTGGCGCAAGACGCGCACCTCTTGGGCGCCCGGAAAACGGGTCCACAACGGCACCAGGTTGTCGCGGATGTAGCGGTTGAACGCGTCTTCCATGCCGGGTTTGACTTGGCCTTGGAAGAATGCACAGCGGATGAACATGTGGGGGCTTTCTTAAAAATCAGAGGGCAGGGTGCAGGCGGTTGTGCAGGGCATTGAGCGCTTGCGCGACCATGTCCTGAACGGGCTCGGTGATGGGCAGGCGGATCACATCACGTTCATCGGCCTGGGGTTTTTCGAGGGTGCGGAACTGGCTGTCAAGCAGGCCTGGCTGCATGTAATGGCCCACGCGCTGGCGCATGCGCTGTTCGATCAACTCGAAGTCGCCATCCAAAAACACAAAACACACATCGCCGGCTTGTTCGCGGATGCGATCGCGGTACACCCGCTTGAGCGCCGAGCAAGCCACCACGCGCCCGGGTTCTTGGGCTTGCGCCAGGTAGTGTCCAATGCGGTCCAACCAGGGCCAGCGATCGGCGTCTTGCAGGGCAATGCCCGAGCGCATCTTGGCCACGCTCTCGGGC
>JBIKHW010000197.1:0-6543 GCA_044361935.1 Limnohabitans sp.
TTGCAGGCCCCCAACCCTTACCACCACAGCACGCTCGACTACTTCGCGCCCTTGCCCAATCCAGCTCCGCCCACGGCCCGCAATTGGTTGGGCACCGATGACCGGGGGCGTGACGTCTTGGCGCGTTTGCTCTATGGCTTCCGCGTCTCCGTGCTGTTTGCTTTGGCCCTCACTTTGTTTGGCGTAGTGCTGGGCGTGTTGACCGGCGCGGTCCAGGGCTTTTTTGTGGGCAAGACCGACTTGGTATTTCAGCGCTTCATTGAAGTCTGGAGTGCCATGCCCGAGCTCTATTTGCTGATCATCTTCTCGGCCGTGTTTGAGCCCAGCGTGGGATTGCTTCTTTTGTTACTGGGCCTGTTTGGCTGGATGGGTTTGTCCGACTATGTGCGGGCCGAGTTTTTGCGCAACCGGCAGCTCGATTACGTCAAATCGGCGCGTGCTTTGGGCTTGGGCCATTGGCAGATCATGTGGCGGCATGTGCTGCCCAACAGCATGACCCCGGTGGTGACCTTCTTGCCGTTTCGCATGAGTGGTGCGATTTTGGCCCTGACCTCGCTGGACTTTTTGGGACTGGGCGTGCCGCCGGGCACCCCCTCTTTGGGTGAGTTGCTGGCCCAAGGCAAAAACAACATCGATGCCTGGTGGATATCGATGTCCACATTTGTGGTGCTGGTGGTGACCTTGCTGCTCTTGACCTTCATGGGCGACGCCTTGCGCGACGCACTCGACCCACGAAAGGTGGACAAATGAGCACGTCACAAGCTTTGCTGGAACTGAAAGATCTGCGCATCGCCTTTGGCGGGCAGGCGGTGGTGCATGGTGTGAACCTGAGTATCCAGGCGGGCGAGCGCGTGGCGTTGGTGGGCGAGTCGGGTTCGGGCAAGTCGGTTACCGCGCTATCGGTGCTGCAATTACTCGAATCGGCCGAGGTGTCGGGCCAGGTGCTGTGGCAAGGCCAAGACTTGCTGAAGCAAGCGCCTGCAGAAATGCAACGCATCCGTGGTGACGAGATCGCCATGATTTTTCAAGAACCCATGACGGCGCTGAACCCCTTGATGACGGTGGGCGCACAGATCTCGGAAGTGTTGCAGCTCAAAAAGCTCTTGCATCGGCGTGACGCGGATGCGCGGGCCGTGCAGTTGTTGTCCGAAACCGGCATCGATGACCCCGAGCGCCGGTTTGGTGCCTATCCGCACCAGTTGTCGGGCGGTCAACGCCAACGCGCCATGATGGCCATGGCCCTCGCGTCCGAAGCCAAATTGCTGCTGGCCGACGAGCCCACCACCGCGCTGGACGCCAGTTTGCGCTTGCAGATGCTGCAGCTGCTGGCCGATTTGCAGCAAAAAACCGGCATGGCCGTGCTTTTGATCACGCATGATCTGGCCTTGGTGCGCCACTTTGCCCATAGGGTGGCGGTGATGGAAAAAGGCCATCTGGTGGAGCAGGGGTCTTTACAAACGGTTTTCGAGCAGCCCCAGCACCCTTACACGCAAAGATTGCTCTCCAGTCGCCCCACCCGAGCAGGTTTGGTGGACATGCCCCCCTTGGAGACCTCACCCATCTTGCAAGCGCGTCAACTTCAGGTGCGCTATCCGAAGGCGGTGCCCGGTTTCAAAGCTTGGTTTCAAAAGCACCATTTCACTGCCTTGCACGGCGCGGATTTTTCGCTGTTGTCCGGTAGCACCTTGGGCGTGATGGGCGAATCGGGTTCGGGCAAGTCGAGCCTCGCGCAGGCGGTTCTAGGCTTGATCCCCTTTTCGGGTGAGCTGTCGTTTGCCGGCCAAACCTGGCAGGGAAGTCCAACGCGGGACAAGGCCTTGCGCAGGCAGGTGCAGGTGGTGTTTCAGGACCCCTATGGCAGTCTCTCACCGCGCATGACGGTGGGTGAGATCGTTTCCGAGGGCCTGCGTTTGCACCAACCGCAATGGACGCCAGCGCAAACCGAGGAACGTGTTCGCGCCACTTTGGCCGAGGTCGGCCTGGATGGGGAGGGGTTTACCGATGTGCTTAACCGCTATCCGCATACCTTTTCGGGCGGTCAGCGCCAGCGCATTGCCTTGGCGCGTGCCTTGGTGGTTGAGCCTGCGGTTTTGGTGTTGGACGAGCCCACCAGTGCGCTGGATGTGACGGTACAAAAGCAGATCCTTGAATTGCTTAAAACCTTGCAAAAAACTCGTGGCATGGCGTACTTGTTGATTACCCACGATGTCGATGTGCTGCGGGCGATGGCCCACCAGGTGTTGGTGCTCAAGTCAGGTCAGGTGCTCGAGCAAGGTTTGGCCGAGCAGGTTCTCGGCGATCCACAACACCCCTATACCCGCAGCTTGGTACAAGCATTTCCCGAGATCACCTGATGGTCAAGCCTGTCTAGGATGCTTTAATTTCCTTGAAAATCACACACTTAGAGCGGTTTTTCGGATAGAATACCGGCTTCACGACCAAACGGGCGGGTTTTCACCGCCCGTTTTTTTTGGTTGTTTCTTTTTTAACGTTGACATTCCGAAGCTCTGTGGCATTGCAGCAAATTGTTCAAGAAACCGTAACCGGCCTGGGCTATGACCTGGTTGAGATTGACCGCACAGCGGGCGGTTTGTTGCGCATCACCATTGACTGGCCTTGGCAGCTAGGCTCTGAGCTGTTCATCAACGTGGAAGATTGTGAGAAGGTTAATCGGCAACTGCAGTTCGCGTTGGAGGTCGATGGTGTGACTTACAACCGGCTGGAGGTGTCCTCCCCCGGAATCGATCGCCCTCTGCGCAACGAGCAAGACTTTGAGCGTTTTGCAGGCGAGTTGATTGACATCACGCTCAAAGCCCCTATGGGCGAGAGCGCAGCGGGGATGGTCAATCCGACCCGCAAAAAATTCCGCGGCACGCTCGAGCGTGACGCCACCGGCCAAGGCTGGCAAATCGTCTGGAGCGATGCACCTGCCGTGAAGCCCGGACAAAAGATCAGCAAAAAGCGGATTCCCGCGCCTTTGCATGCGCTGGGTTTCACGCTGGACGAGTTGCGCGATGCGCGCCTCGCACCTGTGGTGGATTTCAAAGGGCGCAAGCCCAAGCAGGAAGCCTGACGGCAACCCCCATTTTTTTGAGCAAACTTTCGGGCCTCGCATAGCAGCCCGGTGGAACAGGAGAGTCAAGTCATGAATCGCGAAATGTTGATGTTGGTCGAAGCCATCTCACGTGAAAAGAACGTTGAGCGCGACGTGGTGTTTGGTGCTGTTGAGGCTGCGTTGGCGCAGGCCACCAAAAAGTTGTACGAAGGCGAAGTGGACATTCGCGTGTCGGTGGACCGCGACAACGGCAATTACGAGAGCTTTCGCCGCTGGCATGTGGTCCCCGATGAAGCCGGATTGCAATTGCCAGAGCAGGAAATCCTGTTGTTCGAAGCTAAAGAACAGATTTCCGACATTGAAGTCGACGAGTACATCGAAGAGCCCATCGAGTCTGTGCCGATTGGTCGCATTGGCGCCATGGCCGCCAAGCAAGTTATTTTGCAGAAAATCCGTGACGCCGAGCGCGAGATGCTGCTCAACGACTTCATGTCGCGTGGCGAAAAAATCTTTGTTGGCACCGTCAAGCGCATGGATAAGGGCGACATCATCTGCGAATCTGGCCGCATCGAAGGTCGCTTGAGACGCAGCGAGATGATCCCCAAGGAAAACCTGCGCAGCGGTGACCGTGTTCGGGCCATGATCATGGAAGTGGACTTGACTCTGCGTGGTGCGCCTATCTTGCTGTCCCGTTCGGCCCCGGAATTCATGATCGAGCTTTTCCGCCAGGAAGTGCCAGAGATCGAGCAAGGCCTGCTTGAGATCAAAACCTGCGCCCGTGACCCTGGTTCACGCGCCAAGATCGCGGTTTTGTCGCACGACAAACGTGTTGACCCCATTGGCACTTGTGTCGGTGTGCGTGGCACCCGTGTCAACGCCGTCACCAATGAATTGGCTGGCGAGCGAGTGGACATCGTTTTGTGGAGCGAGGACCCTGCCCAGTTTGTGATTGGTGCTTTGGCACCGGCCAACGTGCAGTCCATCGTGGTGGACGAGGAAAAACACGCCATGGACGTGGTGGTGGATGAAGAAAACCTGGCCATTGCAATTGGCCGTGGTGGCCAGAACGTGCGCTTGGCATCTGACCTCACGGGTTGGAAGATCAACATCATGGACGCGGCTGAGTCTGCCCAAAAGCAGGCCGAAGAAACCACTGGCATCCGCCAGTTGTTCATGGAAAAACTCGATGTCGACCAAGAAATCGCCGATATTTTGATTGGCGAGGGTTTCACCAGCCTCGAAGAAGTGGCTTATGTGCCTATCCAGGAAATGTTGGAGATCGAAAGCTTCGATGAGGAAACCATCAACGAGTTGCGAACACGCGCCAAAGATGCGTTGCTGACCCTTGAAATTGCGCGTGAAGAGAGCGTCGAAGACGTGTCCCAAGACCTCCGTGACTTGCCAGGCTTGACGCCTGAGCTGATTTCCAAACTGGTGGAAGCGGGGATTCATACCCGTGACGACCTGGCTGACCTCGCCACTGACGAGTTGACCGACATCACCGGTCAAGACGCCCAAGAGGCCACCGCCCTGATCATGAAAGCCCGCGAACATTGGTTCGCTGGCCAGGCCTGAAGTCTGATGGAGGCTTGAACAAAATTATGTCCAGTACCACTGTTGCCGAGTTCGCCAATGAACTCAAAAAATCTGCCGATGTCTTGCTTGAGCAATTGCGCTCTGCCGGGGTGGCCAAAGCCACTCAAGAAGATGCTTTGACCGACGCCGACAAGCAAAAACTGCTGAGCTATTTGCAAACCAGTCACGGCACCGTGACTGGAGACCGCAAAAAGATCACGTTGGTCAAAAAATCGACCAGCGAGATCAAACAAGCTGATGCTTCGGGCAAAGCCCGCACCATCCAGGTGGAAGTGCGCAAAAAACGCACGCTGATCAAACGCGATGACGAGCCTGTAGCCGCTGCAGAGGAAGCATTTGAACCACAGCTGGACCATGCCGAGTTGGCACGGCGCGAGGAAGAAGCTCGTCGTCAGGCTGAACTTATCCGTCGCCAGGAAGAAGATTTGGCAGAAAAGCGTCGACTTCGTGAATCGCAGGAAGCCGCGCAACGCGCAGAGTTAGCGGCACAAGAAGCACAAGCTTTGGCCCAAGCCCAGGCTCAAGCGGCTGAAGAAGCCAAGACGCAAGAGCCTGTTTCTGCCGCCAAGCCCCAGCTGAGCCGCGAAGAGCGCGAACAGTTGGCGCGTGCCGAAGCCGCCAGCATCAATGCAGCATCTCAGGCCAAGCCTGCTGCTGCGGTTGCTGCGGAACAAGCCCCATCGGCGGCTGAAGTCAAGGCTGTGGCTGCCGCCCAAGCGGCGCAAGCCGCAAGCGCCAAAGCTGAAGCCGACAAGGCAGCCCGTGAGGCCACAGCCCAAAAAGTGGCTGCCGAGTCTAAGGCCAAGGCCGATGAAGACACCGCGCGTGCTCTGGATCTGGACGCTCGACGCCGCAAGGCCTTGGCGGAGGCCGAAGCCATCCGGAACATGATGAATGCGCCCAAAAAAGTGCTGGTAGCCAAGAAGGAAGAACCCAAGGCAGAGCCAAAAGCAGCAGTCAAGGGCACCTTGCACAAACCAGCAGGAACGCCTGCACCGGGTGCACGTGCAGCCGCTGCGCAAGCCGCCGCACCTGCTGCGCCGGGCGCCAACAAAGAAGTCAAATCCGCCAAACTGTCTTCCAGCTGGGCAGGTGATCCCGCGAAAAAGAAAGCCATTCCCACACGTGGTGATACCAGTGGTGGTGTGGGTCGCAACAACTGGCGCACCGGCCCACGAGGGCGCCGTGGCAATGATCGCGACCGCGATGATGGCCAAAACCAGCAGGCCACGACCGAAGTTCGCGTGATTGAAGTTCACGTGCCAGAGACCATCACCGTGTCCGAGTTGGCGCACAAAATGGCCATCAAGGCCTCTGAGGTCATCAAGCACCTGATGAAGCTGGGCCAGATGGCCACCATGAACCAGCCCCTGGACCAGGACACCGCCATGATCGTGGTGGAAGAAATGGGTCACAAAGCGGTCGTGGCGGCGCTGGACGATCCAGAAGCCTTCACAGACGAAGAGGTGTCGGATCAGCAGGCAGAGTCGTTGCCACGTGCGCCTGTGGTCACTGTCATGGGCCACGTTGACCACGGCAAAACTTCGCTGCTGGACTATATCCGCCGGGCCAAAGTGGCCTCGGGCGAAGCCGGTGGCATTACGCAGCACATTGGCGCTTACCACGTCGAAACGCCTCGCGGCATGATCTCTTTCTTGGACACCCCAGGTCACGAGGCCTTCACGGCCATGCGTGCCCGTGGTGCGCAAGCCACCGACATCGTCATCCTCGTGGTTGCGGGTGATGACGGTGTGATGCCGCAAACCAAGGAAGCCATCAAACACGCCAAGGCTGCGGGTGTGCCCATCGTTGTAGCCATCAACAAGATGGACAAGCCCGATTCGAACATCGAGCGCGTGCGTGCCGAGTTGATTGCAGAAGAAGTTGTGCCC
>JBIKHW010000196.1:0-6543 GCA_044361935.1 Limnohabitans sp.
AGCTTCGAAGTCCACTTGCAAAAAAGTGGCCAGACTTTGCAGGTGGCTAAAGAGCAAAGCATTCTGAATGCGCTACAAGACGCAGGCCATGAGGTGCCGTTTTCTTGTTCGCAAGGCGTGTGCGGGACCTGTTTGACGCAGGTGATTGCGGGCACGCCCGATCATTGGGACATGTTTTTGACGCCCGAGGAGCAGGAGGCCAACAACCAGATGTTGATCTGCTGCTCGCGCAGCCAAACGGCGCGTTTGGTGCTGGACATTTGACATGACTGACATCACGCTGGTGATGGTGCCAGGGCTCATGTGCGATGAAGCAGTCTGGTCCGATGTACGGGATCACATGGGGGCAGCTGCCCAAGGTGCCGTTGTGCCCGACCATGGACTTTGTCGGGACATCGAGGGCATGGCCGTTCAAATTTTGCAATTGGTGCCTGGCCTGCTCGCTGTGGCTGGTCATTCCATGGGGGGGCGCGTGGCCTTGGAAATGCGCCGATTGGCGCCGGAACGTGTGCGGCGTTTGGCATTGCTCGACACCGGTTACTTGGCGCGACCAGAAGGACTGGCAGGTCAAGTGGAATCAGATAAGCGCCAGGCCTTGTTGGATGTTGCACTGCGAGAGGGGGTTGAGGTCATGGCCCGTACCTGGGCCCAAGGTATGGTCCATCCTTCACGTTTGAATGACACAGCCTTGATGGATGCCATTGTGGCCATGTTTGCCCGGCGCACGCCAGTTCACTTTGCCAATCAGATTCAGGCCCTGTTGGCGCGTCCCGACGCAAGTCAGACCCTCCAAAGTATTGGCGGGCCTGTGTACTTGCTGTGCGGTGCTCAAGACAGTTGGTCACCCGTGGCCCAGCACCAGGCGATGTGCGATTTGTTACCCCATTCTGTTTTGACCGTGATTGAGTCGGCCGGTCACATGGCTCCCATGGAGCAGCCTGAGTCGGTGGCTCAAGTGCTGTCCGAATGGGTCAACTTCTCGTCGTTATTGGCGGACTTTGTGTGAACCCGACCATGCCAGAGACGCCCACATTTTTGATTCAAGCTGCGCACGAGCAGGCCATTCAGGCCCTGATTGTTCGGGTGAATTGGGCCATTGATCATGGGGATATGGACGCATTGGTGTCTTGTTTGCATCGCGATGTGACTTTTGTGCGGCCAGATGGTCAGGAACTTCAAGGGGCAAAAGCCGTTCGGGATGCTTACGCCCGACGCGACCCGAACCGTATCACCCGACACCTTTTGTCCAATGTGCATTTGCGGTGGTCATCGTCCGATCGGGTTCAAGCGCATTCCAGTGTGCTTTTGTGGACGGGTCGTCAAAGTGACGAAGCAACAGCCTCAGGGCGGCCTGCGGATCCCGTTCAAAAGCTTGGCGAGCACCGTGACGAGTTCACCCTCCAAGAAGGACGGTGGTGGCTGCTGAGGCGTCAGTCTGAATTCGTCTTTTTTGTTGAACCTGTTTCATCACAGGCCGTTTGATCGCTTTTTTTCACTCACTTTACCAACCAGGAGACTTTCATGACATTTAAAAAACGTTTGATCCATGGCGCCGCCGTGATCGCCTTGGCCGCTGCTGCGCAAGCGCAAGCTCAGGAGGTGGTACTCAAAGTTCACCACATCTGGCCCACTGTGGCCATGGGGCATCAGCGTGTGGTGGTGCCCTGGTGCGAAGCCATTGCCAAAGACTCCAATAACCGCATGCGCTGCCAGATCCTGCCTGCCATGACCGGTGGTGGCACCCCCGCCCAATTGGTGGACCGTGTGAAAGATGGGGTAGACGATATGGTTTTGACGCTGCCAGGTTACACCCCCGGTCGCTTCCCGATCATGGAAGCCTTGGAGTTGCCCTTCATGACCAATACAGCCGAGTCGGCTTCTGCTGCAGCTTGGGATTACTACTCCAAGTACGCGACCAAGGAATTCACAGGCACCAAAATTTTGGCCACCTGGGTCCATGATGAAGGATTTGTCAGCACCTCTAACAAGCCCATCCGAACCATGGAAGATTTCCGGGGGCTGAAGATCCGTGCGGCCAGCCGTCAATCCACCAAGCTGCTCGCCAGACTGGGTGCCACCCCTGTGGGTATGCCCATTCCGCCGGTCGCAGATGCGATGACCAAGGGAACCATCGATGGTTTCATGACCGCGTGGGAAATCATCCCTGCTTTCAAGTTGCATGAAGTCAGCAAGTTCCACACTGAAATTGAGCCGAGCCGTCCTTCGATGTTCACCGCAGGTTTTGTGATGGCGATGAACCAAGCCAAGTACGACAGCTTGCCAGCCGATCTCAAGAGCGTGATCGACAAGCACAGTGGTGCAGGTTTGTCTCGCACCATTGGCCGTTATTGGGATGAGGCCACTGCGCCTGGTCGCAATGCAGCTTTGGCTCGCGGTAACACGTTCAACAAAATCAATGCGGCTGAGACCGACCGCTGGATTCAGGCTTCTGCCCCCTTGTATGACGAATGGGTGGCCGACATGGACAAGCGTGGTTTGCCTGGCAAGCAGATGTTGCAAGACGCCAAAGACTTGATCAAAAAATACAACAAATGATCGGGTGTCCGCCCCTCTGTAAAGAGGGGCGGTATCGGCGCTTTTGAATCGGACTCTTCATGCTGCTTTCCTCCATGCTGCTGGCACCTCTGTGTCGGGCCTTTGCTCTCGTTGGTGCCGCTGTGGCGCTGGTCACCGGTCTTTTGACCACCGTGAGTGTGGTCATGCGGGCCGGTTGGTCTCAGCCCATTCCCGGAGATGTGGAGATGACCCAGATGGGCATTGCTTTTGCCATCTCCCTGTGCCTGCCCTATTGCCAATTGCAAAGGGCCAACATCATTGTGGATTTTTTCACGCAAGCGACTTCCGAACGACGCAGACAAGTGCTGGACGCCTTGGGTAACCTGTCCCTGGTGGTCTTGTACGGCTTGCTGGCCTGGCGCACCAGTGTGGGGGCCTTGTCGGTTCGCGAGGCGGGTGAAACCACCATGATCATCAGCTTGCCCATGTGGTGGGCTTACGCTTGCCTGGCCCCCGGTTTGGCGCTGGCGGGCTGGGTGGCTTTGGTTCAAGGCCTGTCCGGATTCTCGTCGTCGAGTCAAGAGGTGGCAGCATGATGTCATGGGCGCCTCAACTGGGTTTGGCGATGTTTGTCGCCATGGTTGTACTGATGGCTTTGCGCATGCCCATTTCCGCTGCCATGTTCATCCCTGGCTTGGTCGGTTATTGGCTTATCAGCGACGGTGCTTCAACGCTCAACTTCCTCAAGGGAAGTGCTGTGGCCCGATTGACTGTTTACGAGTTGAGTGTGATTCCCTTGTTTTTGCTGATGGGGCAGTTTGCCACTCAGGGGGGGCTCAGTCGGGATCTGTTCAATGCGGCGGCTGCCTGGGTGGGCCACGTGCGTGGCGGATTGGCCATGGCCTCCGTCTTGTCGGCGGGCGCATTTGGTGCAGTTTGCGGCTCTTCTGTGGCAACGTCTGCCACCATCACCCAAGTGGCTTACCCCGAAATGCGTCGGCACGGCTACAAGGGTCGGTTGTCTACCGCATCGCTGGCTGCTGGCGGAACTTTGGGTATTTTGATTCCGCCCTCCGTACCCTTGGTGGTGTATGCCATTTTGACGGAACAAAACATTGCAAAGTTGTTTGCGGCGGCGATTGTGCCTGGTATCTTGGCCATGCTGGGTTACCTCGCGGTCATTGGCCTTTATGCACGCGCCCGGCCTGATATGGCCCCTTTGACCCCAGCGCTGCCGTGGCCAGAAAAATGGGCCGCTTTGGTGAAGATTTGGCCTATTTTGGGAATTTTTTTGGTGGTTTTTGGAGGCATTTACGGTGGTATCTTTTCACCCACCGAGGGTGCAGGTGTAGGCGCGGTGTTGACCTTGGTTGTAGGGCTGTTTAAAAAAGATCTCAAATTGTCGGGCCTGCAGACGGCTTTGCTCAGCACAGCAGAGACCACGGCCATGGTGTTTTTGATTTTTCTGGGCGCGGACATGATGAATGCCACATTGGCGCTCACAGAAATGCCCAAAATGGTCGCATCATGGGTTTCTGGTTTGCCAGTCGCACCTTTGGCCATTGTGGCGGCGGTGCTTGTTTTGTACATCGCGCTTGGCTGCGTGATGGATGAGTTGTCCATGCTGCTGCTGACCATCCCTGTAATTTTTCCGGCCGTGATGGCGCTGGATTTGTGGGGCCTGTCCTATGAGCTCAAGGCTTTGTGGTTCGGGATTTTGGTACTGATGACGGTCAGCTTTGGCTTGATAGCCCCGCCTGTGGGTCTGAACGTCTACGTGGTCAACAACTTGGCCCGAGATGTTCCAATGAGCGAAACATACAAAGGTTTGGTGCCGTTTTTGGTCTGGGACATTGGTCGATTGCTTGTGCTCTTGATGGTGCCTTCACTGAGTTTGTGGTTGGTGGGGGCACTGTTTCAGCGGTGATAGGCACGTTGGGTGCTGGATTTTTGATCAGAGCTTCTTGACCAGCACCTGGCTCTTGCGGTCCCAGTTGTATTTGCGTTTGCGTGCTTCGGGCAGCCAGTCGGGGTCTTGTTGCACAAAGCCGCGCTTGATGAACCAGTGCATGGTGCGTGTAGTCAACACAAAAATGCTTTTGAGGCCCATGGCGCGGGCGCGTTGCTCGATGCGTTTGAGCACCTTTTCACCATCGCCCTGGCCTTGTGACTGGGGAGACACGGTGAGCGCCGCCATCTCGGCCGTTTTGGCTTCGGGGTAGGGGTAGAGTGCCGCGCAGGCAAAGATCACGCCGTCGTGGTCGATGATGGTGTAGTGGTCAATGTCGCGTTCGATCTCGGTGCGGTCGCGCTTGACCAGCGTGCCGTCTTTCTCAAACGGCTCGATCAGCTGCAAGATGCCGCCCACATCGTCGGCCGTGGCCTCGCGCAGCTCTTCGAGCTTTTCATCGATGACCATGGTGCCGATGCCGTCGTGCACATACACCTCGAGCAGCAAAGCGCCGTCCACTGCAAAGGGCAGGATGTGCGAGCGTTCCACGCCTTCTTCGCAAGCTTTCACGCAGTGCTGCAAATAAAAGCCGATGTCGGTCGGCTCGGTTGGCGTGGGCAGCGATGCCAGCAGTTGTTTGGCAGCGGCCAAGGGCAACTCGGTGTCGATGGGGTTGTCTTCGCTGGCCGGGGCGTGTGGCTCGATGCGGATGCCCGGGACCTCGGTCACAAAAATCAGCTTGTCGGCCTGCAACTCGGTGGCGACACTGGTGGCCACTTCTTCCATGGCCAAATTAAAGGCTTCGCCGGTGGGCGAAAATCCAAAGGGGGACAGCAAGACCATCGCGCCCATGTCCAGCGTGCGCATGATCCCTTGAACATCCACCTTGCGCACCAGGCCCGAGTGGATGAAGTCCACACCGTCCACAATCCCCACGGGCCTGGCGGTGATGAAGTTGCCCGAAATCACCCGCACCGTGGAGCCCGCCATGGGCGTGTTGGGCAGCCCCTGGCTGAAGGCGGCTTCGATCTCGTAACGCAATTGGCCCGCGGCTTCCTGGGCGCAGTCGAGCGCCACGCTGTCGGTGATGCGGATCCCCTGTGAATACTTGGGCGTGTGGCCCTTGGCGGCCAGCTGTTCATTGACTTGCGGGCGAAAGCCGTGCACCAGCACGATCTTGACGCCCATGCTCTGGATCAGCGCCAGGTCTTGCGCCAAGTTTTGCAGTTTGCCCGCCGCAATGGCCTCGCCAGCGATGCCCACCACAAAAGTCTTGCCCCGGTGCATGTGGATGTAGGGCGCCACCGACCGGAACCAGGGCACGAAGGTGAAGTTGAAAACTGTGGACATGGGCAGTAGCAGTGGGTTCAGGGCTTGAGCAAAATAAGTTGGTCTGCGGGCAGCAGACGTGAAAAATCGCGGTCGAATGTGCAGAGTGTCTCACCGGATTGCATCACGGTTGCGGCGATCCAAGCATCGGTGATCAAGTTGCCTGTGGCTTGTTGTAACAGACACACTTGCCTGAAGTTGGGCCATGTGGCGCCCTGCGACAGAAATTGCACGCCGGGACAGCTGAGCAGGCTGTCGATGAAGTCGATCACATCCTGCAAAGGATCGGTTTCCTGAAAAATTTTGGGGTTGGTGGTGATGCGTAAACAGCCGGTCACCACGGTGCCCAAAAGCATCAGACTGTTGCGTCCATTGGCAGCTTGGAGCATGGCTTCATCTAGCCAAGCTCGTGCAGGCAAGTGGTGGGGGTGGTCGGGCCGAAATGCCGCCACCAGCACATTCACATCCGGCGTCATGACAAGCGTTTCAAGTCCATGCCCGCGTCCATTGCGTCATACAGGGATCGGTTGCTGCTGGGGTCGATCCCCGGCTTTAGACCACCACGGGCTTTGGAAACGGGCAGCTTTGGAATCACCACCGGGGCGGCAGGCATGTCTTGCCGGACATAGGCGGCCAGCATCTCGCGCACCTTGGCACTCAGAGAAGTGCCCTCTTGGATCGCCTTGATCCGGGCTTGTTTAACGAGGTTTTCGTCCAGGGAAATGGTCAGGTTGGTCATGAAAAAC
>JBIKHW010000198.1:0-6534 GCA_044361935.1 Limnohabitans sp.
AACATGGCGGCCAACAGGCAATTGGCGGCGAACATTGCGCAAAAAGGCCGTTTGCCTTTGCACGATGTGTTCAGCTGGCAGGGCGGCCCCGCGCCCGATGACAGCGCCTCCACGCCCGTGGTGGCGCACCTGGAGTCGGCCATCCGCCTGGCTGCAGATGCTTCGCTGCCCGCAGGTCCGGTGCTGCTGGTGGCCACCCAAGTGCGCACCCGCTGGGCGGCCACCGTGGCGGCCGCGCTGCTGCGCGAACAAGGGGCACCTCAGGTGCTCTTGCTGGCTTTGCATTTGCAGCCTTGAGGCATGATCGGCTCGAACTTTTGAACGATGAAACGATGAACGACGACACACCCGACAGCCCCCTGCTTCAACAAGCCCGCCTGTGGCAAGACCAAAACTGGACCGCCCAGGTCATCAAAAACGAGGACGACGATGGCTGGGCGGTAGCCATGTTCAAGACGGGTGAGTCCGAGCCCGCCTTGGTGGGGCCTTGGACCATGGGCCGCGACAAAAAGAACCCCAAGCCGCTGGACTGCTCGGCCTTCATCACTTTGGTGAAAACCGCCAGCGAGTTTGTGCGCCGCAGCGAGCAGCAGCTGCACGCCCAGCTGAACCAGAGCGTGACGGTGAATGGCAAGGACAGCCGTGTCACGGTGCTGCTGCGCATCGTGCCCGACGAGGACAACCCCTATGCCGTGCTGAGTGCGCAGGACGAGGGCGGCGATGCGCTGGCCGAGGTCAAAGTGGATGCGGGTTTCAAGCTCAACCGCCAGACCGCGCAGGCTTGGGTGGATGCCGACTTTGCCAAGCCGGGCCAATCGGGCACTGGCAGACGCTGAAGTCACGCCAGGCTGTCACCTGCGGGCCAGGCCATCACATGGGTGCTTGACTTGCAGGCGCTGTGCTGGCACCTTGGTGGTTGACTTCACCTGCCACGACCTTTCGTGGCTTTGGAAAGACCCCATGAGCCGTTTTTCAGCGATCGACCGAGCCCAGCGCCATTTCGACGAGGGCCATTTCCAGCAAACCCTGGCCCGCCGTGTGGCCGCCCCCACCGAAAGCCAAAATCCCGAGCGTGCTGAGCAGCTGCAGGCTTACCTGACGCAAGAGATGCAACCGGCCTTTGAAGCCATGGGTTTTGCCTGCCGTTTGTTGCATCACCCCAAGGCCAAAGCGCCTTTTTTGTGGGCCGAGCGCATCGAAGACCCGGCCTTGCCCACCGCGCTGGGCTACGGCCACGGCGATGTGATCCGGGGCCTGGACAAAGAATGGAAAAGCGGTTTGTCGCCCTGGTCGCTGACCGAGCAAGCCGGGCGCTGGTACGGCCGGGGCATTGCCGACAACAAGGGCCAACACAGTGTCAACCTGCAGGCCATGGCCTGTGTGCTGGCCGAGCGCGGGCGCTTGGGCTTCAATGCCAAATACCTGATCGAAATGGGCGAAGAAACCGGCTCGCCGGGTTTGCGCGATGTGTGCGCCGAGCACCGGCAGTTGATGCAAGCCGATTTGCTGATCGCCTCAGACGGCCCAAGGCTGCGTGCAGACCGGCCCACCATTTTTCTGGGCTCGCGCGGCTGCATCAATTTTGAGTTGTCGATCGAAGCGCGTGCGGGTGCGCACCATTCGGGCAATTGGGGTGGCCTGATTTCCAACCCCGGCATTCAGATGGCGCACGCGCTGGCCAGCCTGGTGTCGGCCACAGGCGGAATTCTGGTGCCCGAGTGGCGACCTGCCGAATTGCCCGCATCGGTGCGCCGCGTGCTGGCCGATTGCGAGGTGGATGGCGGTGCCGATGGACCCGAGATTGAGCCGGACTGGGGGCAGCCGGGCTTGAGCCCCGCTGAGCGCGTGTTTGGTTGGTCTTCATTTGAGGTGCTGGCCTTCAAGACCGGCAACCCCGACACACCGGTCAACGCCATTCCGGCCAGGGCCTGGGCCTGCGGTCAATTGCGCTTTGTGGTGGGCATTGACCCGGATGACATCCTGCCCGCTTTGCGCAGACACCTGGACCGGCACGGTTTTGGTTTTGTGCAGATCAAGGCCGCACGCGACGAGCTGTTCAAGGCCACACGCATCGACCCAGACGATGACTGGGTGCGCTGGGCGGTGGATTCGCTGGTCAGCACCACCGGCAAAAAACCGGCGGTGCTGCCCAACTTGGGCGGGTCGTTGCCCAACGACATCTTCACCGACGTGTTGGGCCTGAAAACCATTTGGGTGCCGCACTCTTACCCAGGTTGTTCGCAGCACGCGCCCAATGAGCATTTGCCGGCCGAATTGTTGCGCGAGGCCTTGAAGGTCATGACTGGTTTGTATTGGGATCTGGGCTCGGGCGCTGTGCCTGCGCTGTCACGTTGAAAGTCTGAAATGAACGCACGATACACCTGTTTTTGCCAAATCTCGGACCTGCTCGATGCCGAGCCCTCGCTGCGCGAAGCGCGCCAGCACCTGCACAAATTTCCGGAGTTGTCGTTTCAGGAAAAATCCACTGCGCAATGGGTGGGTGATCGCCTAGAAGGCTGGGGCTACCGCGTCACGCGCCATGTGGGCGGGCATGGCCTGGTGGCCACACTGCAAAACGGCGCAGGCCGGGGCATCGCCTTGCGGGCCGATATGGACGCTTTGCCAATCCACGAAGAATCCGGCAAACCCTATGCCAGTGCCCATGCCGGCACCATGCACGCTTGTGGTCACGATGGCCACACGGCCATGCTGATGGGTGCAGCGCAGCAATTGGCCAAAACGCGGCAGTTTCAGGGCACGGTGCACCTGGTGTTTCAACCGGCCGAAGAGGCGGGCAAAAACAGCGGCGCGCAGCAAATGATTGCCGATGGTTTGTTCGAACGTTTTCCGTGTGATGCGATATTTGGCATGCACAACCACCCGGGGGCGGCGCAGGGCACTTTCATGTTTGGAAAGGGCGCTTTCATGTCGGCCTCTGACACTTGTCGCATCAAGGTCATTGGCCGTGGCGGCCATGCGGCCCGGCCCCACCAAGCGGTGGACCCGGTGATGATCGCGGGCAGTTTGATCATGGCTTTGCAAACCGTGGTTTCGCGCAACATCGACCCGACCCAGACGGCGGTGGTGACCATCGGCTCGGTGCATGCTGGCCAGGCGTCCAACGTGATCCCCGAGTTCGCCACCTTGGGCTTGAGCATCCGATCGTTCAGCCCTGAGGTGCGTAACCGCTTGCAAGAGCGCATCACGCATTTGGTGCGGGATCAGGTCAGCTCCTACGGCGGCGAGGTGGAGATCGAGTACGAGCGCGGGTACCCGGTGGTGATCAACAGCGAGGCAGAAACCGAATTCGCGCGTCAGGTGGCCGAGGAATTGGTGGGCCCTGAGCAGGTGGTTTTTCCTTTCGGGCCTGTCACGGGCAGCGAAGACTTTGCGTATTACCTGCAGCACAAGCCCGGCAGTTTTTTGCGTTTAGGCAATGGCCTAGACAGCGTCATGCTGCACAACGCCAAATACGATTTCAACGATGCCAATTTGTCGGTAGGTGCGGCGTATTGGACGCGCCTGGTAGAGCGCTTTTTGAACGAGCCAGCCACGCGGGCCGATGTTTTGTAGGAGCGGTCTCCGACCGCGATGCGCTTGAGGTTCCATGTTCGCGGCCAGAGTCCGCTCCTACGAGGGCATTCACCTCGGGTCCAGGTGCATCATGCCCACCCCTGTGGGCATTGAAACGCTGGTTGCTCCGAATGAATTTGGCGATCAGTCGTCCAGGCCCGTGGCCCCGATGCGGTGGGGCAGGGGTTGGGGGCCGCAAATGCGGTACATGACCTGGCCGGGCCAAGAAAGATAACCGTCCAGACGCCTTGAAAACAGCACGCCATCGGTCTGGCTGGTGAAGGTGGTTCGGCCTTTGGCGCCGTGAGGGTTGGCCGGATCGATCACATCGCAAATGGCCTGCCCTTTTTTGACCTTGGCACCTGGCTTGACATGGAACACCAAAAAGCCAGTGCAGGTGCTGTAGCCCACATCCATGCCGCTCATGGGGGCGGGTGCGGTTTTCAATTTCTTGAGGGGTGCGGCCTTGCCGCCAATGACACCTTGACGCACCAACCAGCGGTAAAGGTTCTGCGCATCGGACTGGCCCAATGCGTCGCTCACATCGTGCTGGCTGCGCATCTCCACCGTCACTGACATGCAAGCTTGTGGAATGTTCGCTTGGGGGAACTGCTCGGCCAGTCGTGCCCACAGCACACTGTTGACGCCTGAAAACGTCAGGGCCTTGGGGTAGGGGTCGTTGTACATCGTGGCTTCAACGCCCAGGTCGGCCGCCAGAGATGTCAAAGTGCCTGTGGCCACATCGTTTTTAGCGCCAAACAAATGCAAGGCAGCATAAATATCGCAGTGCAGGTCCAGCACAAAATCGGCATCGCAACTGAGTTTTTGCACCTCAACGCGCAAGGTGCCCAACTCGTTCAGGGGCTTCAAAGCTTTCAGGCTGTCTTGGGCAGCTTTGCGGATGGTGCGCACGTTGGCATCGGCGTCTGCGCCCAGTTTGTTGCCCACGCGCGCGGCGACGGCATCGCTCAGATCGATCCAGTTGCGGTTGAAGTTTTCATAGCTCAGCAAGTTGTAGCGGCCCGCGTGCGAGTTACCCACCAACTGTGCTTGCCCAATCGGGTTGACCGTGGGCACCAAAATGATTTCACCTTGAATCAAACCCTTTTGGTCGGCTTCGGTGAGCAGGGGCATCAGGTGGTGCAAGGCCATGGTGCCGGGCATTTCATTGGCATGGATGGCCGCTTGCATGTAGACCTTGGGGCGTGCCCCTGCTTTGCCAAATCGCAGCACCGAAATGTTGCGTTGGGTGCCAGGCGTCATGCCGGGCAAAGTGATGGAACTTTTCTTGAAGGCCATGCTGTCTCCTGATGGATTGTTTTGATTGAATCTAAAGCATAACCCTAATGCTGTTCGACACATTTAGGGGTAACGTGTAGTTCAAGCCTTGTGGCTTTTTTCAACTTTCATATCAGGAGACGACCATGGATGAAAAAGCAGTGCGCGGATTGATTGAACAGGTCCGGGAAAATGTCATCAGCCGAAAGGACTTCATTCGCAACATGCTCGGGTATGGATTGACCGTGCCCATGGCCGCTCAAATGCTGTTGACTTCTGGCCTGGCTCAGGCCCAAACGGCTTCCGCCTACAAGCCCACCAAACGCGGTGGCGGCGGTCCATTGAAATTGCTCTGGTGGCAGGGCCCCACATTGCTGCAGCCTCACTTTGCCAGTGGTACCAAAGACCAAGAAGGCTCGCGCATTTTTTATGAGCCCTTGGGTGCCTGGGACAGCGATGGCAACATGATTCCCATTTTGGCCGCTGAAGTGCCGTCTTCCGCCAACGGTGGCGTTTCTAGGGACGGTAAAACCATCACCTGGAAGTTGAAGAGAAATGTGCAGTGGCACGATGGCAGGCCATTCACGGCTGACGATGTGGTGTTCACCTACGAATATGCTTTGGATCCGGCAACTGCCGCTTACACCGCAGGCACCTACAAAGACATCAAAGTGACCAAGGTCGACAGCCACACGGTCAGGGTGGAGTACCAGAAGGCTTCGCCGTTTTGGGCGGACCCGTTTTGCAGTGCCGCTGGCATGATCATTCCCAAGCACGTCTTTGGCGCTTTCAAAGGGGCCACTTCGCGCGACGCACCCGCCAACCTCAAACCCGTGGGCACTGGCCCCTACAAATTCCTGGATTTCAAGCCGGGCGACATGTTGCGCGGTGTGATCAACACGAGCTACCACGAAGCCAACCGCCCATACTTTGACACCATCGAGATGAAGGGCGGCGGGGACGCTGTGTCGGCGGCGCGCGCTGTGTTGCAAACCGGTGAGTACGACTACGCCTGGAACTTGCAAGTAGAAGACGAGTTGTTGCTTCGCTTGGAACAAGGCGGCAAGGGCAAAACATCCATCACCCCGGGTGGCAACATCGAGTTCATTCAACTCAACTTGGCCGATCCCTGGACCGAAATTGACGGTGAGCGTGCCCACCCCAGCTCCAAACACCCCATCCTGTCAGAGCTGGCCGTGCGCCAAGCCCTGAACATGTTGGTAGACCGTGCGGGCATTCAGAAATTCATTTATGGACGCACCGGCATTGCCACGGCCAACTTCCTGAACAACCCCCAGCGCTTCGCTTCCAAAAACACCAAATTCGAGTTCAACATCGACAAAGCCATTCAGGTGCTGGAGACGGCGGGCTGGAAAAAAGGCTCAGATGGCATTCGCGAAAAAGGTGGCAAAAAACTCAAGTTTGTGTTCCAGACATCCATCAATGGCCCACGCCAAAAGACCCAGCAAATCATCAAGCAAGCGGCGCAACGGGCGGGCATTGATTTGGAACTGAAGTCTGTGCCGGCCTCGGTGTATTTTTCGTCCGACCCCGCCAACCCGGACACCTACACCAAGTTCTTTTGCGACATCCAGATGTTCACCACCACCATGCCTCAGCCCGACCCTGAGGTGTTCATGAACCAGTACCTGACCAACCAGTTTGCCACCAAGGCCAACAAGT
>JBIKHW010000199.1:0-6515 GCA_044361935.1 Limnohabitans sp.
TTGGGCTGCCATTGGCCAAAATTGTCGCGGTGGCTGAAGATGCGCTCCTTGGCCCGTGCTTTTTCTTCGTCACGGCGGGCACCGCCAATCAACGCGTCAAAGCGGAACTCTTCGATGGCTTCGAGCAGCGTGACCGACTGGTGCACGTTGCGGCTCTCGCCGGGGTGGGCCAGGCGCACGGTGCCGCGCTTCATGGAGTCTTCGACGCTGCGCACGATGAGTTCTGCGCCTAGCTCCTTGGCACGCGAATCGCGGAAGTCGGTCACTTCTTGAAAGTTGTGTCCCGTGTCGATCATGAGCAGCGGGTAGGGGATGCGCCCAGCACCAAAAGCCTTTTCGGCGCACTTGAGCATGACCAGCGAGTCTTTGCCGCCCGAAAACAGCAGGGTGGGGCGCTCGAAGGCGGCGGCGACTTCGCGCAGGATGAAGATCGTCTCTTCTTCCAGCGCGTCCAGGTGGCTGTTGCTCAGAGTGTGTAACTCGGTTTGTGTCATAGCGGTCATGCTTTTTTTCTCATCTCAATCATCTCAATCAGGGCAAGGGGTGCCCAGGCATATCCAAATTCGGTCGAAGTGATGTGTGGCGGGATCGGGGGTGCAGGGGGTGACGATGTCTGGCGCGAAGCGACTTCTGAGGAGCCCACTGTGCCCCCGAGCCCGTCACACATCACACCCATCAACCTTTGGCGTGCAAGCCACACTCCTTGGCCGCCTCGTCTTCCCACCACCAGCGTCCGGCGCGGAACTCCTCGCCCAAGCTGATGGCGCGGGTGCATGGGGCGCAGCCGATGCTCGGGAAGAACTGGTCGTGCAGCGGGTTGTAGTCCACCTGGTTCGTGGCGATGTAGTGCCACACATCGCCCCAGGTCCAGCGGGCCAAGGGGTTGAACTTGTACAGCGACTTGGTGGCCACTTCGCTCTCGTCAATCAATGGCACCTCGGCGCGTGCCGCAGATTGCTCTTGGCGCAAACCGGTGATCCAGGCCTTCTGGCCTTGGAGCGCACGGGACAGCGGTTCCATCTTGCGAACGCCGCAGCAGGCTTTGCGCTGCTCGATCGATTTGTACATCGCGTCCTGGCCTTGCTCGCGCACGAATTGGATCACCGACCCTTGCACCGGGCGGTAGACCACGATGGGAGCATGCGAATGCGCTTGGGTGCGCTCCAGCAAGGCCAGTGTTTCGGTATGCAGTGCGCCGGTCTCCAGCACAAAGACCGGAATGTCGAGTTGCATGCTGTTGATGAGGTGGGTGATCACCACATCCTCGGCGCCCAAGCTGGAGGCTTGTGTCACGGGGGCAAACTCGGCCGCCGCGCGGCGCAGCAGCGCTTGGGTCTCGGCCAGCTTGGCGGCAAAGTCGGGGCTGACATGAGCGTGCAGCGCAGTGGCTTTGGCCGGGGCGCTGCGCGAAGCAATCAGGCTCGAAGTCATCAGGCGGCCTTGGCAAAGTGAGGCTGCGTCTGCACAGCCGAGCCTTGGTAGAACCCGGCGAAGCGGTCCAGTTGGCGCTGGGCGGCACTGGCATCCACGCCGTCTTTGAGCACGGCCACGTCAAAGCCGGTGCGCTGCATCTGCACCAATTGGTCGATCAGCACGTCGCCTGTGGCACGCAGTTCGCCCGCAAAGCGCAGGCGGCGGCGTAGCAAAAAGGCTTGGCTGTAGGCGCGGCCGTCGGTGAATTTGGGGAACTGAAGGTCGATGCGCGTGATGCCGTTCAGATCGAGCGTGCGAGGATCGGCGTCGTTGGCCAATGTGATGTGCATTGGCGATTCAACGGTCTGGTGTTCTTGGGCAGAAATGATTTTCATGGTCGTTTTCTTTTGTGGCGTTTTGCAAGCCATCGCCCACAGGGTGGGCTCCTACAGGCACGTCAGATGGTGCTTTCCTCGACGGGGTGGCGAGCGGCGTTGGCTGCCGCTTTGAACGGGTCTTGGCCCACACGGCGCAGGGTCTCGATGAAGTATTCGTCGCGGTCTTGAACGGGCTGGCGCAGGGCTTTATAGGTGTCCAAAACCGCTTCGATCACGTCGGGCACTTCCACCGACGAGAACGAAGGGCCCACCACCTTGCCGGGGCCTGTGGGGCCTGACAATGCCTTGCCGTCTGAGCCGCCCAGCGTCACCTGGTACCACTCCTTGCCGTCTTTGTCGACGCCCAAAATGCCGATGTGGCCCGAGTGGTGGTGGCCACACGAGTTGATGCAGCCGCTGATGTGGAAGTCAATGTGACCCAGGTCATTCAACTCGTCCAGGTCTTGATAACGCTCGGTGATGGCCGCCGCCAAGGGCAGCGAACGGGCGTTGGCCAAGGCGCAATAGTCGCCGCCGGGGCAGGCGATCATGTCGGTCAGCAAACCGATGTTGGGCTGGGCCAGGCCCAAGGCTTTGGCTTCCAGCCACAGGGCGTGCAGCTGGTCCAGGCGCACCCAAGGCAGCACCAGGTTTTGGCTGTGGGTCACCCGGGCTTCGCTTGCTGAGAACTTGGCTACCAGGGCGGCGGCAGCGTCCAGCTGACCGGCGGTGGCGTCGCCGGGGGCTTGGCCTGGACGCTTGAAGGACAGCGTCACGGCACGCAAAGCGGGGTTTTGGTGCGGCTTCACGTTTTGCACTAACCAGCGCGAAAAAGCGGGCGTTTTGGCCGCTTCGATGCCGATGTCAGCTTCTGCGTGGGCCACCCATTCGGCAGTGTTGGCTGGCAGGTTCAGTGCAGGCGCCGCAAAGCAGGCCGCCACGCGCTCGAACTCGGCTTGTGGGATGGTGTGCAAGCCGCCGTCTTTGACCAAGATGTCTTGGTATTCGGCCTCGACTTCGTCAAAGTAACGCTGGCCTTCAGCCTTCACCAAAATTTTGATGCGGGCTTTGTAGATGTTGTCGCGGCGGCCCCAGCGGTTGTAGACGCGGATCACGGCTTCGAGGTAATTCATGATCTGGTTCCAGGGCAGGAACTCGCGGATCACGGTGCCCACTGTGGGCGTGCGGCCCATGCCGCCGCCCACCAGCACCTTGAAGCCGATTTCGCCCGCGGCGTTCTTGACCATCTGCAAGCCCACGTCGTGCCAACCGATGGCGGCGCGGTCTTCAGCAGCGCCCGTGATGGCGATCTTGAATTTGCGGGGCAAAAACGCGAACTCGGGGTGCAGTGTGCTCCACTGGCGGATCAGCTCGGCGTAGGGCCGTGGGTCGACCACTTCGTCCACCGCCACCCCGGCCAGCTCGTCGGTGGTGGTGTTGCGGATGCAGTTGCCGCTGGTCTGGATGCCGTGCAGGTTGACGCTGGCCAAAAGGTCCATCACGTCGGCCGACTGGGACAGGGGAATCCAGTTGAACTGCACGTTCTGGCGGGTGGTGAAATGGCCGTAATTGGTGGTCAGTTTGGGGGCTGGGCCCGCAATTTGGTCTTGAGTGGCCTGGGCATGGGCCAGCAAGGCGGGGTCGGGCGTGTCGTAGTCGCGGGCAATTTGGGCCAGCACTTGGAGCTGGGGCGCCGAGATTTCGCCATAGGGCACGGCCACACGCAGCATGGGGGCGTAGCGCTGCACATACCAACCGTTTTGCAGGCGCAGGGGTTTGAACTCGTCGGCACTCAGCTGGCCAGCCTGAAAACGCTCAAGTTGGTCGCGGTGCTGTGCGGCGCGGGCGCGCACAAACTGTTTGTCAAATTCGGTGTATTGGTACATGGTTTTTCTGGTCGCAAAAAACAGTTTTCATAATGCTGGGGACCTGGGCCATTCCAAGCTTGGGTTTGACGCGCATCCCATGTCTTGCGTTGAGTCGCCACCTTGGCTGTTCGCCAAGGGCTTGGGATGGGCGTGACTGTAAAGGCGCTTTATGCCAAAACCAACGATTTATTTGTTGGGTATATATGCTTTTGGCTTATATGGGCGCGTCAGGGCACGAAGGCGCTTGGTGACAAGGCGCTTGGGCAACATCCAAAAAGTTCTGCCCTCATCCAAGGGAGGGCACGCGCAGGCAAGACACCCTGCGTGTGGGTGTTGGGTTTGGGTTCAGCCCTTGCCGCGGCCGAAGGCCTTGAAGGGGTTGAAGCCCGTCAACAAGGCAGAGGCCATCAAGATGAGCACCACCCCAGGCAGCATGCCTGCGGTCAGTGGCTCGCCCAAAAACAGGGCACCCCAGGTCACACCAAAAAGCGGAATCAAAAAAGCCGACGAGGTGGAAGCGCTGGCCGGTATGTCGCGCATCAGGCGCATGCTGATCCAGTAGGTGAAGCCCGAGGTGATCGCGCCCAAGACCAACAAAGCCAGCAGCGCGGGCAGGCCCACCGCTTGGGTGGGTGCGGTGGCAGCGGCTGCAGGCACCAGCACCAGGGCGCTCGTCAGGTGCACAACGGCTGAGGCGGGCAGCGCATGGTGGGCCAAGGTGGCGCGTTTCATGAAGATGGCCCCAAAGCCGTAACAGGCCGCAGCCACTACACATGCCAAGGCGGCCAGCACTACGTCTAGGCCCGGGTTCACCGGCCCCAAGCCCAGCAACAAAGTCACGCCCAGAAAGCCGAGCACACAACCGACCCCTTTGCTGGGCGTGAAGCGTTCCTGGGCCAGCAGGATCCCGGCCAAGACACCAAAAATGGGGGCAGTGGCGTTGAGCACAGCCGAATACCCGGCCGGCAAGATCAGCCCTGCCCAGTTGTACAAAACAAAGGGCACCACCAGCGTCAAAATGCCCAGCTCGGTGAGCGATCGCCAGTGTTCGCGGGCGGGCCAGGCTTGGCGCGTCCAGCGCATGATGGCGCTGAGCACCAGCGCCGCCAGGGCGCAACGCAGACAAGCCATGGCCACAGGGCCAAAGGCCGGTGCGGCCACGCGTATGAGCGGAAACGAGCCGCCCCAAACGGCCGACAAAAGAAAAAGTTGGGTGAATTGGCGTCCGTTCATGGCCAAACCATTATCGGTGGGTGACGGGCTGGACTTGGGGTCTTTTGGGGTCGCGCGCACCAAGGTTTTTGGATGTCTCTCAGGCGACAGTTTTATGTGTGGCTGTTACAGTCACTTTTTTGCTCCATTGACCCCTAGGACCCGACGATGAAACGCCTGATTGCCATTGGCTTGCTGAGCGCAGCCGCCACCACTGTTTTGGCCCAGACCCCGATCAAGATCGGAGAGATCAACAGTTATTCGGCCATCCCCCAGTTCACCATGCCGTACAAAAAAGGTTGGCAACTGGCCGTAGAAGAAATCAACGCCAAAGGCGGCCTGCTGGGCCGCAAGGTCGAAGTCATTGACCGCGACGATGCAGGCAAGCCCGACGAGGCCTTGCGCCACGCGATCGAGCTGAGCTCCAAAGAAAAGGTCGACATTCTGGCCGGGGGCTTTTTGTCCAACGTGGGCCTGGCGCTGGCCGACCATGCAGCCAAAAACAAGCGCTTGTTCATCGCCAGCGAGCCCTTGACCGATGCCATCGTCTGGGAAAAAGGCAACCGCTACACCTTCCGCCTGCGTGCCAGCACCTACATGCAAGCGGCCATGCTGGTAGAAGAAGCGGCCAAGATGCCCGCCAAACGCTGGGCCACGATCGCGCCCAACTACGAATACGGGCAAAGTGCGGTGGCCAACTTCAAGGCCTTGCTGCAAGCCAAGCGCCCGGACATCGAGTTTGTGAGCGAGCAGTGGCCCGCCCAGGGCAAGATCGATGCGGGCAGTACGCTCACGGCCACCATGGCGGCCAGGCCCGATGCGATCTTCAACGTGACTTTTGGGGCCGATTTGGCCCGCTTGGTGCGTGAGGGCAACCAACGCAACGTGTTCCCCAAAACCCCGGTGGTGTCCATGTTGTCGGGCGAGCCCGAGTACCTGGAAGTGCTCAAAGACGAAACCCCCAAAGGCTGGATCGTGACCGGCTACCCCTGGGATCAGATTGACACCCCCGAGCACGCCAGCTTTGCGGCCAATTACTATAAGAAGTTCAACGAAAACCCCAAGCTCGGCTCGGTGGTGGGTTACGCCACCATGCAGTCGATTTTTGCGGGCATCAAAAAGGCAGGCAGCGTGGACAACGAGAAATTGGTGATCGCCATGCGTGGCCTGAAGTTCAGCACGCCCTTTGGCCCGGCCGAGTATCGCGCGATTGACCAGCAATCCACCATGGGCGCGTATGTGGGCAAGCTCGATCAGCGCGGCGGCAAGGGCACCATGGTGCAGTGGCGCTACGCCGATGGCAAAAATTATTTGCCCACCGACGCCTATGTCAAGGCGCGACGCCCGGCCGATGCGATGAAGTGAATTCGCTCAAGGAGCGGTTCGGTTGGTCTCCGTGTTTTGCAAAACACGGGAGATGCTGAGTACCCGTACTTGGGAGGGTAATTTTTCGCGAACTTTGTAATTTTGAGCGCGATCCTCGGACTTGAATGGGCCAGTGATGATTGCAAAGCGTTTATCCTGTGCCGCGCTGGACCTGAGCATGATCACCCGTGCATTTTTCAATTCGGCTCGGGAGCGGATCACGCTTTGGGCTTGGGGGGCGTTTTGAAATCGGCCGTGCTCCAGAACGAACTGATTGGGT
>JBIKHW010000200.1:0-6504 GCA_044361935.1 Limnohabitans sp.
GCCTGGGTTTTGGTTGAGCTTTGTGGCTGTGGGGGTGTTGATGGCCTATTCACCATCGGCCTTGGGAGCGAGCGATCCGAACGCGGGTGCACCACAAAGGGATGCGCAGATCGCACCAATATGGCGTGAGGCCACCGGGCAAGTGCCTAGTGGGCACCGTTGGGGTGCATGGGGGCAGGCGGTTTGGGTTGGGCATTTGGGGCGATGGATGCTGACGCTGGGGGCCAAGCTGCTGGCCTTGGCGCGCGAGCAGGCCACCATCACCTTGTCACTGGCCCCTCTGACGCTTTTGTTCTTTGGGCAGGTGTCGATGGTGGGATTGCTCGCTAATTTGATCGCCATTCCCTGGGTGACGCTGGTGGTCACGCCGCTGGCCATGCTGGGCGTGGGCGTGCACGTGGCGTGGGACGTCGCAGCTTGGGCCTTGCTGCCCCTGCAGGCGGTGCTAGGCTGGCTGGCGACTTGGCCGATGGCCACTTGGTCGAGCGCCATGCCGCCTTGGGGCCTGGCTTTGCTGGCGCTGGTGGGGGTGGTGGGCCTGGTGCTGCGCCTGCCGCTGTCCTGGAAGCTTTTGTGTCTGCCCCTGCTCTGGCCGGTGCTGTTTTGGTCCCCGCCGCGTCCAGTACCTGGCAGCTTTGAGTTGCTGGCGGCCGATGTGGGGCAGGGCAATGCGGTACTGGTGCGCACCGCCAAGCACAGCCTGCTTTACGACGCGGGACCGCGCTACTCGGCCGAGAGCGACGCCGGGCACCGGGTGCTCGTGCCTTTGATGGCGCAAATGGGCGAGCGCATCGACACCTTGATGCTCAGCCACCGCGACAGTGACCACACCGGGGGCGCGGCGGCCGTGCTGGCCATGCAGCCGCAGGCGACGCTCAGGTCTTCGCTGGAAGACGAACACGGTTTGCACGCCTTGCGGCCGGGTTGGACGCGTTGCCAGGCCGGACAGGCCTGGGTGTGGGACGGGGTGCGTTTTGAGGTGCTGCACCCGGTGGCCTCGGTTGGCGCGATGGCCCGGGCTCGCAAGCCCAATGAAGTCAGCTGCGTTTTGCGCATCAGCACCCCCCAGGCATCGGCCCTGTTGGCGGGCGACATCGAGGTGGCCCAAGAACTCGCGCTGGTGCAGTCTGGCTTGGCCCCGGTGGATGTGCTGTTGGTGCCACACCACGGCAGCAAGACCTCTTCAAGTTTGCCTTTTTTGCAGGCCCTCCAGCCCCGGCTGGCGCTGGTGCAAGCGGGCTACCGCAACCGCTTTGGCCATCCGGCCCCCGAGGTCGTGGCACGCTACCAAAGCCTGGGCATCTCCCTGGTGGAAAGCAGTCGCTGCGGCGCGGCCACCTGGAGCAGCGACGCACCCGACCAAGTGCACTGCGAGCGCCAAGAGCGCCAGCGCTACTGGCACCACCGCATCGAGCCCTGAGCGGCTTGATGCGGCTCAAGCGATTTGGGTATACATCTTGCTATGCTGTGTGCAGGAGTGAAGAGCCATGCGCCAATTTGATGAGATGTACAGCCGCTTGCCCGCTGCGGGAGATTCGGGCGAGGTGAGGGCGCATTACCATGCGTATGCCCGTTGGTTGCAAGCGCAAGACCCCCAAACCATGGCCTCGCGCCGTGAAGAAGCCGAGGTGATTTTTCGGCGGGTGGGCATCACCTTTGCCGTGTATGGCGAACTGGACGAAGACAACAACAAAGACGAAGGGGGCACCGAGCGCCTGATCCCCTTTGACCTGATCCCCCGCGTGATCGCCGCCCAGGAATGGAAGAGCATGGAGGCCGGTCTGGTGCAGCGCGTCACGGCACTCAACCGCTTTATTCACGACGTTTACCACGACCAGGAGATCCTCAAGGCTGGTGTGATCCCGCGTGAACAGATCGAGCGGAACGCGCAGTTCCGCCCCGAAATGGTGGGTGTGGATGTGCCCAACCAGATTTATTCGCACATCAGCGGCATTGACATCGTGCGTGCGCCGGACAGCGCAGGCAATGGCGAGTACTACGTGCTTGAAGACAACCTGCGCGTGCCCAGCGGCGTGAGCTACATGCTCGAAGACCGCAAGATGATGATGCGGCTGTTTCCAGAACTCTTCAGCCAGCACCGTGTGGCCCCGGTGGCGCATTACCCCGATTTGTTGCTGGAAACCTTGCGTGCCAGCAGCCCCGCGACCACGGCCGAGCCCACGGTGGTGGTGCTCACGCCCGGGATGTACAACAGCGCCTATTTCGAGCACGCCTTTTTGGCGCAGCAAATGGGCGTGGAGTTGGTCGAGGGCCAAGACCTGTTTGTCAAAGACAAGTTCGTCTACATGCGCACCACACGCGGCCCCAAGCGGGTGGATGTGATCTACCGCCGGGTGGACGACGACTTTTTGGACCCCAAGGTGTTTCGCCCCAGCTCCACATTGGGTTGCGCAGGCCTCATGGACGCCTACAAAGCCGGGCATGTGGCGATTTGCAACGCCGTGGGGACGGGTGTGGCCGACGACAAATCGATCTACCCCTATGTGCCCGACATGATCAAGTTCTATTTGGGCGAAGAACCGATCCTGAAGAACGTACCGACTTTTCAGTGCCGCAAGCCCGACGACTTGCAGTACACCTTGGCCAACTTGAAAGACCTGGTCGTCAAAGAGGTGCATGGTGCAGGGGGCTACGGCATGCTGGTCGGCCCGGCCTCCACCAAAGAAGAGATCGAGCGCTTTCGCGGGGCCTTGCTGGCCAACCCCGAGGGCTACATCGCCCAGCCCACCCTCAGCTTGTCCACTTGCCCCACCTATGTGGACAGCGGCATCGCGCCGCGCCACATTGACCTGCGTCCCTTTGTGCTGAGCGGCCGCACGGTGCAGATGGTGCCCGGTGGCTTGACTCGGGTGGCTTTGAAAGAAGGTTCTTTGGTGGTCAACAGCAGCCAAGGCGGCGGCACCAAAGACACATGGATCTTGCAGGACTGACAAGGGAGAACACAGATGCTTTCAAGAACCGCCGATCACCTGTTCTGGATGTCCCGTTACATGGAGCGGGCCGAGAACACCGCCCGCATGCTGAACGTGAGCTACGAGACCTCGCTTTTGCCGCAGTCTGCTGCTGCCGTCGAAGCCGGTTGGGAAGGTCTTTTGTCCATCAGCGAGTTGCTGCCTTCGTACCTGGCGCTTTACAAAAACATCAACCCCCGCGATGTGATGGCCTTCATGGTGCGCGACGAGAGCAACCCCTCATCCATCCTGTCTTGCTTGCGTGCAGCGCGTGAAAACGCCCGCGCCGTGCGGGGCACGCTGACCACCGAGGTCTGGGAGACGCAAAACCAAACTTGGTTGGAGGTCAACCGCATGCTCAAAAGTGGTGAGTTCGAGCGTGATCCGGGTCAGTTCTTTGAGTGGGTCAAGTTCCGCTCGCACCTGTCACGCGGCGTGACGGTGGGCACCATGCTGATGGACGAGTCGCTTTATTTCATGCGCATGGGCACTTTTTTGGAGCGGGCCGACAACACGGCACGGCTGGTCGATGTGAAGTTCCACGCCATGCAAAATGACTTTTTTGGGGCCCCACAGTACGGTGCGCCGGAAACCGAGAGCGCACAGGAATACGACTTTTACCACTGGAGCGCGATCTTGCGCAGCGTCAGCGGCTTCGAGGTTTACCGCAAGGTCTACCGGGACGTGATCCGGCCTGAGCGCGTGGCCGAGTTGCTGATCTTGCGCCCGGACATGCCGCGTTCATTGCACGCCAGCCTCAACGAGGTCGTGTCCAATCTCAAACTGGTCTCACACGATGCGGGCAGCGACACCTTGCGCCACGCGGGTCGTTTGCGTTCAGAGCTGGCCTTTGGCCGGATTGACGAGATCCTGGCCACGGGCCTGCATGCTTATTTGACGCAGTTTTTGGAGCGGGTGAATGTGCTGGGTGTGCGCATCAGCCGCGAGTTTTTGATGCCGCAGGCGGCCTGATTCAGGCCAGCGTCAGCACCACCGGCGCGTGGTCGCTGGGGCGCTCATTCTTGCGCGGGGCGCGGTCGATCACGCAGGCGCTAGCTCGGGCCTTGAGGTCCTGTGAAATCAGGATGTGGTCGATGCGCAGGCCCCGGTTGCGGCGGAACGCAAACTCGCGGTAGTCCCACCAACTGTAGCTTTTTTCGGGTTGCTCAAACAGGCGGAAGCTGTCCGTCAGGCCCATATCGGTCAGGGCCCGCAGTTTTTCTCGCTCGGCGACAGTGCAGTGGATCGTGTCTTTGAGGCCCACCGGGTCCCACATGTCCAGTTCGTCAAAGGTGATGTTGTAGTCGCCCAGCAGCACCAGGTTCGGGTGCTTGGCCATTTCGCTGGCGACCCAGTCGCGCAGGGCATCGAGCCAGCGCATTTTGTAGACAAACTTGTCGCTGTCGGGCGCCTGGCCGTTTGGGAAGTACGCGCCGATCACCCGCACGGTGCCACCTGCGCCATCGGGGTAAGTGGCGGCAATCACCCGCGACATGTCGTCTTCAAAGGCGGGGATGTTCTTCACCACGTCTGAGCCTTCGGCTTTGGAGATCAGCGCCACACCGTTGTAGGTTTTCTGGCCAAACCATTGCGCCCGGTAGCCCGCTTCGGCAAAGGCTGCTGCGGGAAACTTGTCGTCGGTCAGCTTGAGTTCTTGCAGGGCCAACACCTCAGTGGGGTTTGCAGCCAGCCAGTCCAGCACCTGCGGCAGGCGCACGGACAAAGAGTTGACGTTCCAGGTTGCAATTTTCATGGTGCGAGTGTGTGTTGATAGGTCACGAAGGCATAGCCCATGCCGCTGGCTGAGGTGTGTGCTTCGCGTTGCACCTCGCGCCAGTCTGGGCCCAGATGGGGGGCAAAGGCGTCGCCTTCGTAATCATGGTCAATTTCGGTGACGACGGCGCTGCTGGCCAGCGCCGCAGCTTGGCGGTAAATCTCGGCGCCGCCCATGATCCAGGCATCGGGCGCATCACCACACAGGCGCATGGCCCCATCGATGGAGGCTGCACGCAAGGCCCCAGCGGCCTGCCATTCAGGCTGGCGGGTGATGACGATGTTCAAGCGGCCGGGCAGGGGCCGAAAGCGCGCAGGCAGAGAATCCCAGGTTTTGCGCCCCATGATGACCGGCTGGCCCAGCGTCACGCGCTTGAAGTGCGCCAGGTCTTCGGGCAGGTGCCAAGGCATTTGGTTGTCCTTGCCAATCGTGCCATTGCGGGCGCGGGCATAAATCAGGTGCAGCTTCATCAGACCGTGACTCAGACAGCAACGGGCGCCTTGATGGCGGGGTGGCACTCATAGCCCATGACCTCAAAGTCTTCAAATTCGTAATCGAAGATGGAAGCGGGCTTGCGTTTGATGTTCAAGGTGGGGTAGGCCATCGGCGCACGGCTCAGCTGCAGCTCGACCTGTTCGTGGTGGTTGCTGTAAATATGGCAGTCGCCCCCGGTCCAGATGAAGTCACCCACGTCCATGTCACACTGCTGCGCGATCATGTGGGTGAGCAGGGCGTAACTGGCAATGTTGAAGGGAACCCCCAAAAAGATATCGGCGCTGCGTTGGTAAAGCTGGCAACTGAGTTTGGACTTGTCTCCCGCCTTTTGGGGCGGCGCCACATAAAACTGGAAGAAGGCGTGGCAAGGCATCAGGGCCATTTGGTCGAGTTCAGCCACATTCCAGGCGCTGACGATGATGCGGCGGCTATCCGGGTTGTTCTTGAGTGTGTCCATGACCTGCTGGATCTGGTCAATGTGGCCGCCGCCAGGCGTCGGCCAGCTGCGCCACTGCACGCCATACACGGGGCCAAGTGAGCCGTCTTCGCGGGCCCACTCATCCCAGATGCTGCAGCCGCGCTCTTGTAGCCACTTCACATTGCTGTCGCCGCGCAAAAACCACAGCAGCTCGACGATGATGGCCCGCAAAAACACCTTTTTGGTGGTGACCAGCGGAAAGCCCTCGTTCAGGTCAAAACGCATTTGGTGGCCAAACACGCTGCGCGTACCGGTGCCGGTGCGGTCGCCTTTTTGCACGCCCGTCGTGTAGACGTGGCGCATGAAGTCTTCGTATTGGCTGCGGATGGGGCGGGGTTGGACAGGAGCGTTCATGGCTGACGAGTGTAAATGTTGCGGCTCAGGCCAGGATGCGCCCCGGGTTGAGGATGTTCTGCGGATCCAGTGCGGTTTTGAGGGCGCGCATCATGGCCATAGCGGTGGGGTCTTTGTAGTGCGGCAGCTTGGCTGCTTTGAGTTCGCCCACGCCGTGCTCGGCGCTGATGGAGCCCTTGAATTTGAGTACTTGGTCAAACACCAGGGTGTTCACTTTGTCTTCAAAGTCATGCAAGAAGGCTTTGCCGTCACCACCCTCAGGCGCTTGCACGTTGTAATGCAGGTTGCCGTCGCCCAGATGGCCAAAGTCGACCATGCGCACGCCGGGTACTTCGCGCGCCAGCAAGGCATCGGTCTCGGCCACAAAGGCTGGAATGAGTGACACCGGAATGCTGATGTCGTGCTTGATGTTCAGGCCTTCTTGCACTTGG
>JBIKHW010000201.1:0-6486 GCA_044361935.1 Limnohabitans sp.
GGTCGCTCTGGTTGTCACACCGCTTGTGGTGGGGGCAACTGGGATGATCATTGAGCGCACCATGCTCAAGCAACTCTACAAGCTCGACCACCTCTATGGTCTGCTGCTCACGTTCGGATTGGCACTGATCATCCAGGGCTTGTTCCGACACGAATTTGGTTCTTCAGGCATGCCTTACCCGGTGCCCGAAGTCTTCAAAGGCGCCATCAACACCGGCTTCATGTTCTTGCCGAAATACCGGGCTTGGGTCATCGTCGCCTCCTTGGTGGTGTGCCTGGCCACTTGGTACGTGATTGAGCGCACCAAGCTGGGCGCCTATTTGCGCGCTGCCACCGAAAACCCCAGCCTGGTGCAATCCTTTGGCATCAACGTGCCACGCATGATCACCTTGACCTATGGCTTCGGCGTGGGCTTGGCTGCTTTGGCCGGCGTCATGGCCGCACCCATTTACCAAGTCAACCCGACCATGGGCGCCGACCTCATCATTGTGGTCTTCGCAGTGGTAGTGATTGGCGGCATGGGCTCCATCATGGGCGCCATCGTCACTGGATTTGGCTTGGGCCTTGTGGAAGGCCTGACCAAGGTCTTCTACCCCGAAGCTTCGTCCACCGTGATCTTTGTGATCATGGCCATCGTTCTGCTCATCAAGCCCGCCGGCCTGTTCGGCACCCAGAAGTAAAGCCATGTCGAACTCTGCAATGACCTCTGTGACCTCTGGTTCCTCCCGCTCGCACTGGGTGGCATTCACCATCATGGTGCTGGCCCTTGCCATTGCCCCGATTTGGGTTTACCCGATATTCTTGATGAAGGTGATGTGCTTTGCGCTGTTTGCTTGCGCCTTCAACTTGTTGCTGGGCTTTGGTGGCCTGCTGTCTTTTGGCCACGCGATGTTTTTGGGCACCGCTGGTTATGCGTCCGCGCATGCGGCCAAAGTCTGGGGTTTGACGCCCGAGTTGGCCGTTCTTTTCGGCACGCTGTGCTCCACCGTGTTGGCCTATGTGGTGGGCTCGTTGGCGATCCGCCGCCAAGGCATTTACTTTGCGATGATCACACTGGCTTTGGCCCAGATGATCTTCTTCTTCGCATTGCAAGCCCCTTTCACGGGTGGTGAGGACGGTATCCAAAGCGTGCCGCGCGGTCACCTGTTTGGCTTGTTTGATCTGGCCGACAACATGAACATGTACATGTTTGTGTTCGCGATTTTCATCCTGGGTTTCTTGTTCATTTGGCGCGTCATCCATTCACCGTTTGGTCAAATTCTTAAGGCCATCCGTGAGCACCAAGACCGTGCGACGTCTTTGGGCTATGACACAGACAAATTCAAACTGCTGGCTTTCGTCATCTCGGGTGCCATCGCCGGCACAGCGGGCGCGACCAAATCACTGGTCTTCCAGTTGGCATCTCTGACCGACGTGCACTGGTCGATGTCGGGTGAAGTGGTGTTGATGACACTGGTGGGCGGCATGGGCACTTTGTTTGGACCCGTGGTCGGCGCCGCTGTGATCGTTAGCATGCAGAACTACCTGGCCCAGCTGGGCGCCTGGGTCACCATCATTCAAGGTGTGATCTTTGTGGTGTGTGTGTTGGCCTTCCGACGCGGCATCATTGGCGAGATTGCCAACTGGATCAAGAAACCCTTGTGACGCGCGTTGAGCACCCACAAAAAAACCGCCCTGCCAGGCGGTTTTTTTGTGGTCAATAGCCCAAGGTGTGAGACAGACTCAGCGCATGAAAATTTTCACATAGTCCGCGCCAAGCCCCACAGCCTCGAAGTGGGCACGGTACTTCTCGATGCGCGTGAACACGTCGTCGTAGCCAGTGGCATTGCCTTGGGTGTCCACATACATCAAAGCCCCGTGCACGGTGAACATCGTCACCATATCCTGGCAGTCGTCAGGCACCACCAGGGTGTGGGTTTCGCCCGGGGGCTCGAACACATAACTGCCTTCTTCGGCCACCCAGTCGTGTTCCAGATACAGCCATTTGCCACGAAGCACATGGGCATGCACCATGCCGGAATGCCGGTGGCGCTGCAGCAGGCCCGAGCGCTTGACTTTAAGCAGGTGCACATAAAAACCGCCCGTCACGTTCAGGTGCAGTGGGCGCGACCAGATGCCTGGTGCCACCGGGGCCCACAGGCGTTCGTCTTCGGTCTGCACGTCGTGCACCACCATGTCGGGGGCCATGCCCCAGGGCTGGGGTTTGGCATAAGGCACGCGGTCGTCGCCGGCCGCTGGCGGGGTGTGGTTGGAGCTCATGGGGCAGCCTTGGGCCAAGTGGAAAAGCCCCAGCTTATGCCGGGTCGAGTGACTTGTCAGCGCCGCGCGTGACAGCCCTCAATGCCCCTCGAAAGACACCAACGTGAAAAGTTTCAGGCCCGTGGCGCGAATGCGCTCAGATCCACCCAGCTCGGGCAAATCCACAATGGCGGCGCCCTCGATGACCGTGGCGCCGAGTTTTTCGAGCAGTTTTTTGCCCGCCATCATGGTGCCGCCCGTGGCGATCAGGTCGTCGATCAACAGCACCCGCTGGCCGGGCTTGACGGCGTCGGTGTGCAACTCCACGGTGGCGCTGCCGTATTCCAGCTCGTAGGTTTCTTCCACCGTGGTGAAGGGCAGTTTGCCTTTCTTGCGGATGGGCACAAAACCCAGCCCCAACTCATAGGCCACCACCGATCCCAGAATGAAACCCCGTGCATCGAGCCCGGCGACCACATCGGGGCGCAAGGCCGGGTGCATGTAGCGGTGCACAAAGGCATCGATCAGCACACGAAACACGCGCGGGTCTTGCAAGAGCGGCGTGATGTCACGGAACTGCACGTCCGGCGCAGGCCAGTCGGGCACGGTGCGGATGTGGCTTTTCAAATAATCGTTGACGTTCAAATCGTCCATGCCTCAACCTCTCAGGAGTTTTTCTTCGGCCACGGCCAGGGTTTGGGATTTGCCCGACAGCACCAGCGTGTCGCCCGGATGCAGCACGGTGTCATCGCTGACGGTTTCGGGCTGGCCGTTGACGCGGCGCAGGTTCACCACACGCACTCCCATGGCGTGAAAAGCCAGGTCTTTGATCTGCTTGCCCAACCAAGGAGAGGCCATGGGCAGGCCCACGGTGGTCAAGCGCTCGTGGTCAATTTCTTCCAGCGTGTCGTCATCGGCACCATGAAAGTAACCGCGCAGCAGGTTGTAGCGGGCATCGCGCTGGTCTTGCACGATGCGGATCACGCGGCGCATGGGCACACCCACCAAGGCCAGCGCATGGCTGGCCAGCATGAGCGAGCCCTCGAGCGCTTCGGGCACCACCTCGGTCGCCCCGGCCAGTTGCAGTTTTTCCAGATCGAGGTCGTCCTTGGTGCGCACAATCACCGGAACCTGTGGCGCATGGCTGTGGGTGTGGTCGAGCACCTTCATGGCGGCGGGCACATCCAGGTAGGTGATCACCACTGCACTGGCGCGGGCCAGGCCTGCGGCCATGAGTGACTGCAAGCGTGCGGCATCACCAAACACGACCGAGTCTCCGGCAGCAGCCGCTTGGCGCACCCGGTCAGGGTCCAGGTCGAGCGCCATGTAGGGGATGTTTTCCTTTTCGAGCATGCGGGCCAGGTTTTGGCCGCAACGCCCATAGCCGCAGATGATGACGTGCTTGCTGGTGTTGATCGACTTGCGGGCGATGGTGGTCATTTGCAAGGACTGCTGCAACCACTCGCTGGCCACCACCTTGAGCACGATGCGCTCGCTGTGCATGATGATGAAAGGCGTGGCCATCATCGACAGCACCATGCTGGCCAACACCGGGTTGAGCAAGGCCGGTGGGATGATGTTGCTCTGCGCACCCAGGGTGAGCAACACAAAACCGAACTCACCCGCTTGGGCGAGGTACAAACCGGTGCGCAAGGACACCCCGTTGGACGCGCCCGTCAGCTTGGCCAGGGCCGTTACCAACACCAGTTTGAACAACACCGGCAAGGTGGTCAGGATCAGCACCAAAGGCCAGCGCTCGACCACGATGTGCCAGTCCAGCATCATGCCGATGGTGATGAAAAAGAGACCCAACAACACGTCGTGGAAAGGCCGGATGTCCAACTCCACCTGGTGCTTGTATTCGGTCTCTGAAATCAGCATGCCCGCAATGAAGGCCCCCAGCGCCAGGCTCAGGCCTGCGATCTCGGTTATCCAGGCCAAGCCTAGCGTGACCAGCAACAGGTTCAGCACAAACAGCTCTTCACTTTTGCGCCGCGCCACCAAGGTCAACCACCAGCGCATCACCCGCTGACCGCCGGTCATGAGCAAGGTGATCAGGACGGTGGCTTTGAGCGCGGCCATCATCAAAGCGGTGAGCATCTGGTCAGCGGGAGCGCTCAGGGCCGGGATCATCACGATCAGGGGCACCACCGCCAAATCCTGAAACAGCAACACACCCACCACCCGCTTGCCGTGCTCAGACTCCAGCTCCAGCCGGTCGGCCACCAGTTTGATCACGATCGCCGTGCTGCTCATGGCCATGGCGCTTGACAGCGCCAACGCGGTCTGCCACTCCATTTTCCACAGCGTGGGGGCCAAGGCCGCCACAAACAAGGAAAAAACCGTCACGATCACGAGCGTGAGCAGCACCTGCAGCAGACCCAGGCCAAACACATGCTTGCGCATGGAGCGCAGCTTGGGCAGGTTGAATTCGAGCCCAATCACAAACATCAAAAACACCACGCCGAATTCGGCCAAGTGTTTCACGCCCTCGGAGTTTTGCGCCAGCGCCAAAGCATTGGGACCAATCACCACACCCACTACCAGATACCCCAGCATGGGCGGCAGCTTGAGCATGCGGCAGCCCACCACGCCCAGCACGGCCGCCAGCAAATACAAGAGGGTCAACTCCAAAGCACTCATGGGTCAATGGTAACAAGCGTGTGTGACTCGTGTGGCCTTACCACCGATGTGTTCTCGCCTGGGCTAGGGCTTGAACACAGCCGTGCTGGAGCCAGACACGCTGACCGATAAAATGCCCACCATGCATGCCCATTCCAACCGCACCTTGCAGCTTGCCCGCGAAACCCTCGATATCGAGGCCGCCGCCTTGCACCGCATGCAAGGCAGGCTGGATGAGCGCTTTGTCCAAGCCGTGAACATGGTGCTGGCCGTGCAAGGCCGTGTGGTCGTCACCGGCATGGGCAAAAGTGGGCACATTGGCCGAAAAATTGCCGCCACATTGGCCTCCACAGGCACCCCCGCCATGTTTGTCCACCCGGGCGAGGCCAGTCACGGCGACCTGGGCATGATCAAAACCGTGGACGTGGTGCTGGCCATCTCCAACAGCGGCGAAAGTGACGAACTTGTGGCTATCCTGCCCGTTCTCAAGCGTCAGGGCGTGCCCCTGATTGCACTGACCGGCGGCCTGCAGTCTTCTCTGGCCCGACACGCCGACGTGGTGCTCGACTGCTCGGTCGACAAAGAAGCCTGCCCCCTGAACTTGGCCCCCACCGCCAGCACCACCGCCCAGCTGGCCATGGGAGACGCGCTGGCCGTGGCCCTGCTTGACGCCCGGGGCTTCAAACCCGAAGACTTTGCGCGCTCGCACCCCGGAGGTTCGTTGGGCCGCAAGCTGCTCACCCATGTGGGCGATGTGATGCGAAAAGGCGCCGATGTGCCGCAAGTCGGACCGGATGCCGAGTTCACCGCCCTCATGCGCGAGATGAGCAGCAAAGGCCTGGGGGCCACCTCGGTCATCGACGCCGATGGCCGTGTGCTGGGCATTTTCACCGATGGCGATTTGCGCCGCCTCATTGAAAAAGGCGTGGACCTGCGTAGCCTCAGTGCCCGCGACGTCATGTACCCCAATCCGCGCACCATCCGCCACGACGCTCTGGCCGTCGAAGCTGCCGAGATGATGGAGCTGCACCGCATCACCAGCATCCTGGTGGTCGACGCACAGGGTCTGCTGTGCGGGGCCATCAACTCCAACGACCTGATGCGAGCGAAGGTGATTTGAAATGCAAGCTCTAAAGCCCGCCTTGAACTACCCGCCTGAGTTGTTGCTGCAAGCGCAAGGCATTTGTGTGGCTTTTTTCGACATCGATGGCGTTCTCACCGATGGCGGGTTGTATTTTTCGGAGAGCGGTGAGACCCTCAAGCGCTTCAACACGCTCGATGGCCAGGGTCTGAAGCTGCTGCAAAAGGCCGGCATCACGCCCGTGGTGATTACCGGTCGCGACTCTGCCCCGCTGCGTTTGCGCCTGAAGGCGTTGGGCATTACCCATGCCCGTTTTGGCACCGAAGACAAGCGCCCTGCGGCCGAAGCCTTTTTGAGCGAATTGAATCTGAGCTGGGACCAAGCGGCTGCCATGGGCGACGACTGGCCCGATTTGCCCGTGATGCAACGCGCCGCTTTTGCTTGCGCACCGGCCAACGCCCATGCCCAGGCCAAAGCGCTGGCCCACCACACCACCGCCGAGCGCGGAGGCGAAGGCGCGGCCCGCGCCTTTTGTGTCTTGTTGTT
>JBIKHW010000202.1:0-6474 GCA_044361935.1 Limnohabitans sp.
CTTGGGTGCATTGCGTCAAGCACTGCAACAAACCGGTGCTGCCAATCTTCCAGCCGTGCACCGAGGTCTCGCCCACGCCGATGGCGTTGAGGCGATGAACTGCCACCGGATCCAAACCCAGTTGATGGGCCATGGTGTCGATGTGGCTGTTGAGCGCAAACAACATTTGCGTGCCCCCAAATCCACGAAACGCTCCGTGGGGAGGGTTGTTGGTGTAAACCAGCTTCGCATCACACCGCACATGCCCGAGGCGGTGCATGTTGTCACTGCGCATGGCGCTGACGTGCATGATCTCGGCACACAGCCCGCTGTAGGCACCGCAATCGGCCACAATTTGGACATCCTTGGCGACAATGCGCCCCTCCCGGTCCATGCCCATCCGCAAGGTGATGCGCTCTGGCAAGCTGCTGCAAGCGGCCAAAAAATCTTCCAAACGATCGTTCACCAACCGAACAGGCGCTCTGACTTTCAGCGCCAACAAAGCGGCCACCAAGGTGTTGGCGTCTTCCACAATCTTGCCGCCAAACCCCCCTCCGATGGCAGGGGCCATCACGCGGATGCGGGAGACAGGCATTTCCAAAGCACCAGCCAACCTGGCCCTGGCCAGAAAGACCGATTGGGTCGATGCCCAGACCTGCAGCCGCTCGTCCGCATCCAGCCATGCGACCGTCCCCATGGGCTCCATGTAACCTGGGTATTGCGCATGGGTGGTGTAGGTTTGTTCATGCACGCAATGGGCTGTGGCGAAAGCCGCATCGACATTGCCCCGATGAAATCGAATCTGGTGCGAGACGTTGTCAGCACCATCGTGCAAAGGCGGCGCCTCGGGATCCAAGGCCTCTTGCGGACTCAAAATCGGCACATCTTCTTCATAGATCACCCGAATCAAATCCAGTGCATCGCGGGCGACTTTTTCGCTCACGGCTGCAACAGCTGCCACTTCCTCTCCAGCAAATCGCACCCGACCTTTGGCCAAGATATGCCGGTCTTTGTGGGCAATGCCCCAACGCGCTGCTGGGGCATCCTCTCCAGTGATCACCACCTTGACACCTGGCAACGCCAATGCGGCCGATGTGTCAATCGACACAATGCGCGCGCTGGGATATGGACTGCGCAGCACCTTGCCAAACAACATGCCTGGCAGCTTGATGTCGCCGGTATACGCAGCGCGGCCCAGCACCTTGGCGCGCGCATTGACCTGCGGCGTATCCCGACCCAATGTCGATTCACTCATGGCTTGTTTTCCTGAGAGGTCGTGAAGTCATCCCGCTCAGTCTGCGGTGATTTTCAGATCGGAGATGGTTTTGGTCAGACGCACGTAATCATCGGCGTTGACTTTGTAAAGTTGATCTGGCGCTCCACCGGCAGGACGGGCACCAAAGACGGCCATCTTTTCGATGACATCCGGCATTTTCAAAATCTCGTTCATGTGCGCGTTCAAGGTCGCAATCACGGCCGGTGGTGTGCCTTTAGGGGCCATGATGCCGTGCCAAGCCCCCTCCTTCACGCTCGGATAACCCTGCTCCGCGACAGTGGCGACGCCGGGAATCAGCTGCGTGCGCTCCGGATCGGTCAAGGCCACCGCCACCAACTTGCCCGCTGCAATGTGTTGCGCCACCGGGCCATAAGTGGTGTAACCCAATTGAATGCGACCGGTCAGCAACTCTGGAATCATCGGTCCGATGCCACGGTAAGGAATATGCTGGGCATTGATGCCTGCTGCGCGGTTGAGCAGTTCAGCCGCAATGTGCATGGGCGAGCCTGCGCCAGGGCTGCCATAGTTCAGCGGCTTGCCACTTTTGGCCTGGGCGACCAAGTCCTTGATGGTCTTGATGCCCGTATCCGGATGCGCCACCACCAGCACCGACTGCCATCCAGTTTGGATCACAGGATCAAAACCTTTGACCGGGTCGTAGCTGCTGGCAGGGTTCAGACGCAACAAGCCGGGGGCCGTTGTGAACGGGTTCGGGGTGAACAACAAGGTGTAGCCGTCAGCCTTGGCTCGCAACGCCAAGGTGTTTCCGACCGTGCCGCCAGCGCCGGGTTTGTTGTCAACGACCACACTTTGCTTGAGGCGGGTGGAGAGTTTTTCTGCGTACAAACGCGCCATCGCATCCGTGTCTCCACCTGGAGGATAAGACACGATCATCGTGATGGGGCGGTCAGGAAAGGCCTGCGCTTGGCTGATGGGGCTGGCCACGGCCAATGTGGTGGCCAAAGATGCGAGCATCAAAAATCGACGGTTGCGGTTCATTCGGTTCTCCAAGTTAGTGAACTCGTTGTTGAGCTTTTCAACTCTATGTTGCATAACGCAGGAGGGACAGGCATAGTTTCACCCAGTGAAACTTTTACAGGGTTGTCCCTAATGACTGGCACCAGCAATGTGAAATCGGTGGACGCGCTCAGACGCGGCTTGATGGTCATGCACGCCATTGAACAATCCTCGGCCGTGACCTTGGCCGAGTTGCATTTGCAAACCGGCATCCCCAAGGCATCACTGTTGCGAATTCTCAAGACGCTGATCGAATCGGGCTGGGTCGTTCGAAACGAATTGGAGCGACGCTTTATGCCTGCAGCCTCACCCGGTGATTCGGGGCCCCACTCCCATTGGCGCAGCCGTCTGTCAGCGCTTGCCGCCCCTGTTCGTGCCACCTTGGAGCGGCGCATTCCTTGGCCCACCGATCTGGCGGTGCGCGATGGCGCAAGCATGCTCATCCTGGATGCCCACCGCCCCATCAATGGTCTTGCGGTGAACTATCGGGTCTTGGGTTTCAGACCTTCCATGTGGGTGTCCTCGCTCGGGCGTTGCTATCTCGCGTTTTGCCCTGATGAAGAACGACGCGCTTTGATGGCGCTTTTAGCCCGAAGCTCGGCCCTTGCACAGGATCGGACGTTTTTGCGTGAAGATGCCATCCAAAGACTCATCGCAACGGGTCGCTCACAAGGGTATTGTTCTCGCGACCCCTCCGAACTGGGTTCCGAGTCACCCGAACGTTTTGGCGCCATCGCCGTTCCGGTTTTTGCAGGCGACCAACTGTTGGCCTCTTTGAGCTGCTCTTGGTTGCCCAAAGTGACAGACGAGCCCAGCATCGTGGCTCAGTGCTTGAGTGCACTCCGAGATGCAGCGCAATTGATTGGCGAGCGCGCATTGATTTCACATGTCAGGCCACCTGAATGAAACAATTCTGCTGTTCTTTTAAATCTGGCCAACCAACCATTGGGCTTGCACCTTCTCACGCCCTTGGCCTTAGGCGTCCAGCCTTTTTCTGAGCATCTCCCTAAGCCCCGGAGTCTTACTCGGATTTCTATTGACCGATGAACCAAATCGTCAAATAATCAACCAACCGTTTCAATCTGGAAACGTTGTTTTACTAAAGAAACACTATGAGCGTTCTCGGTATCGATGAAATCACATTCGGGGCCCAAGACATCGCCCGCTGCCGCCAGTTTTTTCTGGATTGGGGTTTGACGCTGGTCGAGGAAACACCGACGCGCTTGGTGTACGAATCGCTCAATGGCTGCCGGGTGATCGTGGCCCACTCCGACACACCGGGACTGCCTGCGGGGATAGAAGCAGACCCCACACTGCGGGAGGTGGTCTGGGGCGTGGCCAACGCTGAAGACATGGCGCATTACGGCGCGGCCATGAAACAGTGGCCAGGTTTTGTTCAGGAGAGCGATCGCGTGGGATGCACAGACCCCAGCGGCCTGGCCATGCGCATACAAATCAGCCGCAAGAAAACACTGGCTCTCGATTGCGCGCAAGTCAACACCTGGTCCGAGCGGTCTCGGGTTGACCAAGCCAGCCCCGCATACGAGCGCGCCCGCCCCATCGAGGTCGGTCATGTGGTGCTTTTTGTCAAATCGCTGGACGCGGTCACGCAGTTTTACCAAGACGTCTTGGGCTTTGTGATCTCGGACCGCTACCCAGGTCGTGGCCATTTTTTGCGCTGCGCCCCACGCGGCGGTCATCACGACTTGTTCCTGCTGCAATTGCCCGAAGCACGCAATGGTCTGAACCATGTCGCGTTCACCGTTCGCGATCACCACGAAGTGTTCGGCGGTGGCTTGCACATGTCGCGCTGCGGCTGGGACACGGAACTCGGCCCCGGCAGGCACCCCATCTCGTCAGCCATCTTTTGGTACTTTTCCAGCCCTGCAGGTGCTTTGGTCGAATACTACGCTGACGAAGACGAGTTGACCGAAAACTGGCAGGCTCGTGAATTCACGCCTGGCCCGACCATGTTTGCCGAATGGGCCATCAAGGGCGGCATCGACGGGGAAACACGCCGACAGAAAAATGCCGAAGCACCCAGTGGCCGCTTCATGACCGACAAGCCCAAGGCTTGAACACTGCACCCTCACCCCGAACCACGGAGCTCTCTGCCATGGCACACCACCCCGCTGCGCTGTACAACGAAACCCATCAAGCGCGTTCGGCTGCGCCCACCAGCTACGAAAGCTTGCTGGGCGATTCGATAGAGCGCGCCTTTGGCGCAGGCATCCAAGACCTGGACAGTCTGGTCCAGTACCTGAACAAGGTTGGGCCGTCCGGCCCCAACGGCCAGCCTTGGACAGCCGAGACCTATCAGCAAGAAATGGCCCGTCTGGCCGCTGCCTGATTCAAGCACAAGGAAAACCCATGAACGCCCACGTCATCAACGTTCAACTTGACCCCGTCGATGCCGCCTTGGAAGTCGGCTTGAAAGACCTGTGGTTTCCGGTGTGTCCCTCTGGATTTGTGAAGGACAACCCGGTTTCACTGCGCCGTTTGGGCTACAAAATTGTGCTGTGGCGCGATGCGACTGGCCAAGTTCATGCGCTCGAAGACCATTGCCCACACCGTGGTGCACCGCTGTCGCTGGGCGTCATTTTGGGTGACCGGATTGCCTGCCCTTACCACGGCGTGGAAGTCCGCCACGACGGTACCGTGATGCGCGTGCCAGGCAGCCCGGGCTGCAAGCTTGAAGGCTCGCGCCCCACCCGCAGTTTTCACACCGCTGAATCGAACGGCGCCATCTTTTTGTTCAACGCCAGCAACCCGGCGCTGGACCAGGCCCCTGCGCTTCGACTGCCCGAACAACTGACCTCGCCGGAATGGTCATCCTTCCTTTGTTACACCGAATGGGGCGGTGACTACCGCTATGTGCTCGACAACATCATGGACCCGATGCACGGGGCTTACCTGCACAAACAATCGCACACCATGGCCGAAGGCGACATGACGGCTGAGTTCCAAATCCGGGACATCGAACATGGCTTCATCTTTGAAAAGAAGCACCAACGCGATGTGAACTTTGACTGGACAGAGTGGATGGACACCGACATCCACCTGATGCGCCTGGAAATTCCCTACCCCAAGACCGGTGGCCCTGGCGGTAACTTTTCCATCATTGGCAGCTACACCCCGATCACCAACCGCGTCTCGGCCGTCTTTCACTGGCGCTGCCGCAAGGTCGAGGGCTGGCAGCGCGACACCTGGCGGTTTTTGTACAAAAACCGCTTGGAGCAACGCCACTGGAACGTGCTCGAGCAAGACCGCGTGGCGGTGGAAAACATGGAGCCCGACGCGAACAAGCGCGAGCACCTGTATGCCCACGACATGGGCATCGTCCGCTTGCGCCGCCACCTGCGCAAACTGGCCACCGAACAACTGAGCAAAGCCAACACCTGACATGAGCACTTTGAAGGCCTGGGTGCACACCCTGAAATACGAAGCCCAGGACATCATCAGTGTGGAGCTTCGCCCCATGCCGGGCGAGGCCCTGCCTGCGTTTGAGGCTGGCGCCCACATCGACCTGCACTTGCCTGGCGGCCTCGTGCGCAGTTATTCGCTGGCCAATGACAGCCTCGAGCGGCACCGTTATGTTTTGGGCATCCTCAAAGACAAAGCCAGCCGTGGGGGTTCGCGAGCGGTGCATGAGCAATTGCGCGTGGGCATGGCGCTGACGATCAGCGCACCCCGCAACAACTTCCCTTTGCACGAAGAGGCCGATCATTCGGTGCTGATCGCGGGCGGTATTGGCATTACACCCATCTTGAGCATGGCGCAGCGCTTGCAGGCTTTGGGTCGGTCTTTCGAGGTGATTTACCTGGCGCGTTCACGTTCAGCTGCTGCATTCATTGACACCCTGTCGGCGCTGGCAAGTCCGGTGCATTGGCATTTCGACATCGAAGCTGGCGCCCCCCCTGACTTGAAAGCCTTGCTGACCCAACGCAGCCCCCGGGGCAACACCCATTACTACGCTTGTGGTCCGGCCCAAATGCTCAATGCATTCGAAAAAGCCTGCACCGAACTGACTTACGCCAACGCCCACATTGAGCGATTTGCGGCGGTCGAGGTAAAGGCCGCAAACGACGCGCGCCAACACTTCACCGTCGAGCTGCGCAAGAGCCAAAAGACTTTTGAAGTCACTGCAGACACAACCCTGCACAAACAATTGCTGGCACTGAAAGTCAACGTGCCCTTCAGCT
>JBIKHW010000203.1:0-6434 GCA_044361935.1 Limnohabitans sp.
TTTCGATTCATCAAGAGTCGACGCATCCATGAAAAAACCGGGCCTGAGCCCGGTTTTTTCATGGCGCTTTCGCGCCCTTGCTGCAGATCAGAACGGCACTTGAAGTGTGTTCAGGTCTTTGCGTGTTTCGACCAGCACCAGAGGGCCTTCGTTCACCACGACAACGGGTGGACGCTCGCGTGGCACGCGCACAGTTGTCGGCTCAGCCGCAATGGCGGCTTGCACCGCAGCGACTTTGGCGCTGTCCGAGTTCACCCAGACCAAACCGGAGTTGTGCGCCACTTGTTGCAGGCTGTCGATGGGCAGCGTGTAGCTGGCCACGGCAGGCAAGGCCGTGTTGGCTGCTTCGGCAGGGGCTGCGCTGGCGGTCTGCGCTGTTGCGACTGCGGGTGCAGAGGCTGCGGCTATTGCAGGCGCTGGCGAAGCGACTACGCGAGCTGCCACCGGCTCAGCCACGGGGGCTGTGACTTTTTCTGCCACTGGAGCCACTTGTGGGGCGGCAACCTCTGCCGTTTCCGAGCTGGCTTGATGGGCTGCTGCTGGCTGGGCTGGAGCCGATGTGGTAGCAGCTTGCTGGGCACGCTCGAAATAAGAACGTGGGGCAGGGCGGTCATCAGCCGGAGTTTCTGCGTTCATGCGGCTGGGCTCGGCGGTGTCTTCACCAGCGGCTTGTTCGCCTGCGGCGTCCTGACGCGTTTCGCCAGCGCGTTCTCGGCGATCTCGGCCATATCGGTCACGCGAACGGCGTTCGCGGCGCTCACTGTTTTCGGCTGTGTTGTTACCCTCGGCTAGGGTGTTGCTGTCTGCCGTCTCGTCTGTTGTCAAAGCTGCTTCAGTCGCGCTGGCGTCGGTGGAATCGTTAGGGCGGCGATCAGAACGCTCGCCACGTTCACGGCGGACTTCACTTACACGTTCGCGGCGACCATCACGGCCTTCGCGTGGGGCACGCTCAGTGCGCACTTCGCTGCCTTCTGCAGTCAACTCAGGCTGGGCATCGCTGCGGCCTTCGCTCAGGTTGTCGGTGCGCTGGCCTTCGGCCAGGTTGTCACCGCGTCCACTTGAACGGCCATCACGGCGGCCTTCACGGGCAGGGCGGTCACCGTTTGGGCGCTCGCCGCGTTCACCACGTTCCGTTCGCTCACCGCGTTCGGCACGTTCGCCGCGTTCAGCGCGGTCACCGCGTGGGGGGCGGACTTCGCTTTCACGGCCTTCGATGCGGCCCTCAGCACGGCGTCCAGCCTCGCGAGGCGCGCGGACTTCGCCGGCCACGCCTTCGCTGCGCTCGCCACGGCGGCCATCGCGACCGCCACGGCGGCCATCACGGCCTGATTCACGGCCACCATCGCGACCACCTTCACGGCGCTCGCCGTCACGGCGGCCTTCGCGGGCTTTCTCGCCTGGTTTGACCGCAGGTGCGGCCTCGGGCTCGGCGGTTGTGCCGCCGAACAGGTTTTTCAACCAGCCAAAGAAGCCGCCAGAAGCGGCCGCTGCAGGCGCAGCCACTGGAACTGCTGCGGCCTTGGCCACGGGCTTGGCCGCTCCAACAGGGGCTTCGGGCTTTGGGGGGGCCAAAGGCGCGGGGGCGTCAGGAAGCACACCTTTGATGACCGGGGTCTGCTTGTTGGTGGGCTCTTGCGAACGGCGCGTCACGGTGGTTGCGTCTTCGATCTCTTCGGCCATCTTGTAGCTGGCTTCGATGCGGTCCAGGCGCGGGTCGTCGTGCTTCAAGCGCTCGAGCTTGTAGTGTGGCGTTTCCAGCGACTTGTTGGGCACCAGCAGCACGTTGATGCGTTGCTGCAATTCGATCTTGGCTATCTCGGAGCGCTTTTCGTTGAGCAGGAAAGACGCGACTTCGACGGGCACTTGGGCGTGCACGGCGGCGCTGTTGTCCTTCATGGACTCTTCTTGGATGATGCGCAAGATCTGCAGCGCCGAGCTTTCGGTGTCGCGGATGTGGCCTGCACCGCCGCAGCGTGGGCATGGGATGGATGCACCTTCGCTCAAAGCGGGCTTGAGGCGCTGGCGGCTCATCTCCAGCAGGCCGAACTTGCTGATCGAGCCGAACTGAACGCGGGCACGGTCTTGGCGCAGCGCGTCACGCAAGCGGTTTTCCACCTCGCGGCGGTTCTTGCTTTCGTCCATGTCGATGAAGTCGATCACGATCAGACCGCCCAAATCGCGCAAGCGCATCTGGCGGGCCACTTCGTCGGCGGCTTCCAGGTTGGTGCGGGTGGCGGTTTCCTCGATGTCGCCGCCCTTGATGGCTCGGGCTGAGTTGACGTCCACCGACACCAAGGCTTCGGTGTGGTCGATCACGATGGCGCCGCCAGACGGCAGCTGCACGGTGCGGGCGTAGGCCGACTCGATCTGGTGTTCGATCTGGAAGCGGCTGAATAGCGGTGCGTCGTCGCGGTATCGCTTCACTCGCGGGGCGAACTCGGGCATCACATGGCTCATGAACTGCTGAGCCTGGTCGTAGATGTCATCGGTGTCGATCAGGATGTCGCCGATGTCGTTGTTGAAATAGTCACGAATTGCACGGATGACCAAGGACGATTCCTGGTAAATCAAGAAAGCGCCTTTGCCCTGAGTGGCACCATCAATCGCGGTCCACAGCTTGAGCAGGTAGTTCAGGTCCCACTGCAACTCGGGCGCGGAGCGGCCAATGCCCGCGGTGCGGGCAATGATGGACATGCCTTTGGGGTATTCCAGCTGGTCCATGGCCTCTTTGAGCTCGGCCCGGTCGTCGCCCTCGATGCGTCGACTGACGCCACCACCACGGGGGTTATTGGGCATCAGCACTACATAGCGGCCTGCCAGGCTGACGAAGGTGGTCAGAGCCGCGCCCTTGTTGCCACGTTCTTCCTTTTCGACCTGCACCAAGAGGGACTGGCCTTCCTTGATGACGTCTTGGATGCGGGCTTGGCTGACGGACACGCCTTCAGCAAAGTATTGGCGCGAAATTTCTTTGAAGGGTAAAAATCCGTGGCGGTCTTCGCCGTAATCCACAAAACATGCTTCGAGCGAGGGTTCGACGCGCGTGACGATGGCCTTGTAGATGTTGCCCTTGCGTTGCTCGCGGCCTTCGATTTCGATTTCGTAGTCGAGGAGTTTTTGTCCGTCGACGATGGCCAGGCGGCGCTCTTCAGCTTGCGTGGCGTTGATCAGCATCCGTTTCATGATGCGTTCCTTCTCTGTTCAGCTTGGCTTGGGCGCAGAAAAATGTCCGCGCTTGAGGCCTGTTTACACAACCGGCTTTGGATTCCAGGGGAATCTCAAAGCCCACGTTGCCGGAGCTGACGCCTGAAACGAAGGGAATTGCCGAGGTGAATCGCCACTCAGCTGCGCGTGAGCACAGGAATAGGGATCGTGGCGCGTGGATGGGGCGAGTTGAACTTTGTGCAAACGTCTGTCCACTGCCGGGGGCTTCCCCCGGTGTCCAAGACAAACTGCCGGGCGCTAGGCGATAGGGTGCACAGGGGCTTCTTGAGCCACTCCAAGCACATCAGCAAAGTTCCGAACAGCACAAACATCTCGCTTTGATCCGTTCAGCAGCTGTCTGAGGCTGCTGAACTTGGGGTATTCCGTATCTGGGTTTTCAGGGCGTCGGCCCAACCTCCGGGGCGTTTTGCCACTGTCGGCGCTGGCCTTCAGTCTGCAAAATCGTGCCGAGGGTGGCATCGACCATCTGGTTTGGCGCGGTGGTGGTGAACTAAACTCCAGCTATGCAAGAATTCATTTCCATTTGAATCAACCACTTACAACCAATTGCCAGTGAATCACATTATAGGGTCCAAGTTCGTCGCTGCGACACCTGCCGTCAAATGGTTGTTGGTGGACGAAGAGTCGGCCGGTCAACGTTTGGACAACTTTTTGATGCGTCACTTGAAGGGCGTGCCCAAAACCCACGTCTACCGCATCATCCGCAGTGGCGAGGTACGCATCAACAAGGGCCGTGCCTCGGCCGAAACCCGGGTGGAAAACGGCGACGAGGTGCGTTTGCCGCCCGTGCGCATTTCCGACAAAGTGGCCGAAAAAGCCGCACAACCTGCACCGAGCCGTGAATATCCTGTTTTGCTGGAAGACGACAGCCTGTTGGCCATCGACAAACCTTCCGGGGTGGCTGTGCATGGCGGCTCCGGTGTGAGCTTTGGCGTGATCGAGCAGCTGCGCCAGTCACGCCCTCAAGCCAAATTGCTGGAATTGGTCCACCGACTGGACCGTGACACCAGCGGCATTTTGTTGGTGGCCAAAAAACGCAGCGCACTCAAGCACCTGCAAGACCAATTTCGTGAGCGCGAGACCGGGAAAACCTATTTGGCCTTGGTCAAAGGGGACTGGCCCGCCAAGCTCAAGGTGATCGACCAGCCGCTGCATAAATTTTTGCTCCCGGGCAAAGATGGCCAAGAAGGCGAGCGGCGCGTGCGCGTGACCACGCCCGAAGACCCGGATGGCATGCGTTCCATCACCTTGGTCAAGGTGGCTCAGCGGCTGCCGGGTGCCTCTTTGTTAGAAGTCACCATCAAAACCGGGCGCACCCACCAAATCCGGGTGCATTTGTCGGCCCAAGGGCACCCGATTGCAGGGGACGACAAATATGGGGACTTTGACTGGAACCGCCAGTTGCTCAAACCCAGCTCGGGGCCCGGCCTCAAACGCATGTTTTTGCACGCCTGGCGCTTGCAGTTCAAACACCCAGTGTCCGCCGAGCGCGTGGCCCTTCAAGCCGATTTGCCCCCTGAATTGAAAGCGTATGTCGACCATGCCCAACTCAAGACCCCGCCAATTTGACCTGATCGCTTTCGATTGGGATGGCACCTTGTTCGACTCCACCGCTCTGATCACCCGCTGCATTCAGCGTGCCGTGGTGGACGTGGGCGGCCAAGAACCCACCCGAGAAGCCGCCTCTTATGTGATTGGCATGTCGCTTTTGCCTGCACTGGCCCATGCCGCGCCGGATGTGCCTAAAGAAAAATACCCAGCTCTTGGGGAGCGCTACCGCCACCATTACCTGCAGCACCAGAACGACATCAGCCTGTTTGAGGGCGTACTGGATTTGCTGGACGCCCTCAAAGCCCGGCACCACTGGCTGACGGTGGCCACCGGCAAAAGCCGTCAGGGCCTGAACGAAGCTTTGCATGCGGTGGAGCTGCGTGGTGTGTTCGATGGTTCGCGCACGGCCGATGAGACGGCTGGCAAGCCCAACCCCTTGATGCTGCAAGAATTGATGCGCGAATTTGGCGCAGAGCCCGAGCGCACCTTGATGATTGGCGACACCACGCACGACCTGCAAATGGCCTTGAATGCCGGATGTGCCAGCGTGGGCGTGAGTTATGGGGCCCACGAGCCCGAGGCCTTTCATGCGCTCCAACCGCGCCATGTGGCGCACAGTGTGCGTGATTTGCACGACTGGTTGTTGAAATACGCTTGAAACAAGGAGTGCTCATGGAGCCCACGGTCCCTTTGTGCAACAGTGCCGACTTGGTCAATGGTGGTCGGGCAGTGCCTTTTGACATCGTTTACGCCGGGCAAACATGTCGGGCCTTTGCCATCCGTTACCAAGGTCAGGTGCACGCTTACCTGAACCGCTGTACGCATGTGGCCATGGAAATGGATTACCAGCCCGACCGTTTTTTTGACAACACAGGGCGATGGTTGATGTGTGCCACACACGGCGCCACTTACCAGCCCGATACCGGTGCTTGCTCGGGTGGACCCTGTCGTGGCGGGCTCGTCAAAATAGACCTCTCAGAGCAGAGCGGCGTGGTTCACTGGCATACTGCCTACAACTTGAAACCCCTTGAATTTTGAACATGCAAGACCCCCAGGACAGCACGTCCGCTCCCGCCTCTCCCCAAGCTTTGCCAGACACAACGGCCACCCCTGCCCAAGTGCTCAACCTCGTGGATGAAAACTGGGCCCGCAAAACCTTGGCGGACCTGGCTTTTGCCAACCTCAAAGAGCAACAATCCCAACGCCGTTGGAAGTTGGGGATGCGTCTGGCCTGGTTGCTCTTTGTAGGCTTCGTGATCTGGCAGGTCTTCAGCCTCAATTCCCCATCCACGCACACCAGTTTCCCTCACACAGCGCTGGTCACCATTGAAGGTGAAATCGGGCCCGATACCGAAGCCAGTGCGCAAAACATCATGACGTCCATGCGCACAGCACTGGAGGACCCGGGCTCGCAGGCCTTGATATTGCTCATCAATTCGCCCGGTGGCAGCCCGGTGCAAGCGGGTTTGATCAATGACGAAGTCACGCGTTTGCGGGCCCTGCACAACAAGCCCATTTATGCGGTGGTCGAGGAGTCGTGTGCATCGGCGGCGTACTACATTGCTGCCGCAACCGACCAGATTTATGTCGACAAGGCCAGTTTGGTGGGCAGCATTGGCGTGTTGATGGACGGTTTTGGCTTCACCGGGCTCATGGACAAG
>JBIKHW010000204.1:0-6390 GCA_044361935.1 Limnohabitans sp.
TCAACTGGGCCGACGGTCGTCTGGCGCAAATGGTGATCGCCAGCGACATCACGCCGCGCCGCCAGGCCGAAGAGCTGGCCGCTCAGCAAGCCGAACGCGCACAGACCGCCAGCCGCCTGATCACCATGGGCGAGATGGCGTCGAGCGTGGCGCACGAGTTGAATCAGCCGCTGACGGCCATCAGCAATTACTGCAGCGGCATGATCTCGCGCATCAAATCACAACAAGTCAAGGAAGAGGACCTGTTGTCTGCTCTGGACAAAACCGCCCGCCAAGCCCAGCGGGCGGGGCAAATCATTTTGCGCATCCGCAGCTTCGTCAAACGCAGCGAACCCAACCGCACCCTGTCCGACGTCTCGGCCATGGTCAGCGAATCGCTCGAATTGGCCGAGATCGAGATGCGCCGGCGCAACGTGCGCCTGACCCACCATGTGGCCGCTCGTCTGCCCCAGTTGATGGTGGACCCGATCCTGATCGAGCAAGTGCTGATCAACCTGATGAAAAACGCCGCCGAATCCATCGACAACGCCCAGCGCCCGACTGGACAGCGGCATGTCGAATTGCGCATCGTACCCAAGCAAATTGACCAGCAATCTGTGGTCGAATTTTCGGTCTCAGATACCGGGCAAGGTTTACCCGTGGAGGACACCGAGCGGGTCTATGAGGCCTTTTTCTCGACGAAGGTTGAAGGCATGGGCATTGGCCTGAATTTGTGCCGCAGCATCATCGAATCCCACCATGGCAGGATCACTTCCGAGAACCTCTACAATTCGGGCCAAGTGACAGGATGTCGATTCTCTTTCTGGATACCGGTCGAGACCCATTGACCACACTACAACCCACTGGGGTAAACGAATGAGTTTGATACCAAAAAAAGGCACCGTTTATGTCGTCGATGACGACGAAGCGGTCCGCGATTCCTTGCAGTGGTTGCTCGAAGGCAAGGACTATCGGGTGCGCTGTTTTGACAGTGCAGAATCTTTCATCAGCCGCTACGACCCCCGCGAGGTGGCTTGCCTCATTGCCGACATCCGCATGGGCGGCATGACCGGTCTGGAGTTGCAAGACCGCCTGATTGAGCGCAAATCCCCCCTGCCCATCGTGTTCATCACCGGCCATGGGGACGTGCCCATGGCCGTGAACACCATGAAAAAAGGCGCGATGGACTTCATCCAAAAGCCCTTCAAAGAAGAAGAATTGCTGAGCCTGGTCGAGCGCATGCTCAACGAAGCCCGTGACTCCTTTTCCGACTACCAGCAGGCCGCCAGCCGCGACGCCCTGCTGTCCAAGCTCACGGGCCGCGAAGCCCAAGTGCTCGAGCGCATCGTCGCCGGACGCCTCAACAAGCAGATCGCCGACGATCTGGGCATCAGCATCAAGACTGTGGAGGCGCACCGCGCCAACATCATGGAAAAGCTCAACGCCAACACCGTGGCCGATTTGCTCAAAATTGCCCTGGGGCAAAACGCACCCAAGGCCTGAGCCACCTGACCCCCAAAAACGCCCGCACCTGACGGGCGTTTTGCATTTTTCCTCTGACCCTTTTGAATTTTCAAGCATGACCGCCCACCTCATCGACGGCAACCAACTCTCCAAACAACTGCGCACCGAAGTGGCCGCCCGCGCCCAAGCCCTCAAAGCCAAGGGTGTGACGCCAGGCTTGGCCGTGGTGCTGGTGGGCGACAACCCGGCCAGCCAGGTCTATGTGCGCAACAAGGTCAAAGCCTGCGAAGACAGCGGTCTGCACTCAGTGCTCGAAAAGTACGACGCCACCATGACCGAAGCCGACTTGCTGGCCCGTGTGCAAGCGCTCAACAAGGACCCAACCATCCACGGCATCTTGGTGCAATTGCCCCTGCCCGCGCACATCGACGCGCAAAAAGTGATCGAGGCCATCAGCCCGGCCAAAGACGTAGATGGCTTTCACATCGCCAGCGCAGGGGCCTTGATGACCGGCATGCCCGGCTTTTGGCCCTGCACGCCATATGGCTGCATGAAGATGCTCGAAAGCATTGGCTACGACCTGCGCGGCAAACACGCCGTGGTCATTGGCCGCAGCAACATTGTGGGCAAGCCCATGGCGCTGATGCTGCTGCAAAAGGACGCCACCGTGACGGTGGCGCACTCGCGCACCCAAAACCTCAAAGCCCTGACCCTGCAAGCCGATGTGATCGTGGCTGCTGTAGGCAAGCGCAACGTGCTGACCGCCGACATGGTCAAGCCCGGCGCGGTGGTGCTGGACGTGGGCATGAACCGCAACGACCAAGGCAAGCTGTGCGGCGACGTGGACTTTGAAGGCGTCAAGCAAGTCGCCAGCCACATCACCCCCGTGCCCGGCGGCGTGGGCCCCATGACCATCACCATGCTGCTGGTCAATACCCTTGAAGCAGCCGAACGCGCCTCCAAGTAAGCAGTCATCACGGGCTTGCCCCTTTTTGTCATCCCGGGCTCGACCCGGGATCCATCTTCCCCTCATCCCTGACCGACCACAACAGGAAACCTCATGACCAACCCCTTGCTCGACACCTCTGGCCTGCCCCTGTTTGACCGCATTGCCCCCGAGCATGTGGCCCCGGCCATGGACGAATTGCTGGCTGCTGCCGAAAAAGCCCTGGACACCGTCACCGCCGCCGACTTTCCTGCCGACTGGAAAGCCATCGCCCAGACCCTGGACGTGAGCACCGAAAAACTGGGCATGGCCTGGGGTGCAGTGAGTCACCTCAACAGCGTGTCCGATACCCCCGAATTGCGGGCCGCCTACAACGCCGCCCTGCCCCGCGTGACCGAGTTCTGGACGCGCCTGGGCAGCGACGAGCGCCTGTACGCCAAATACAAAGCCATTGACGCCGCCAGCCTCAACACCGAGCAAACCCAAGCTCGCAAAAACGCCCTGCGCGGCTTTGTCTTGGGCGGGGCCGAACTGCAAGGCGCAGCCAAAGAACGCTACGCCGCCATCCAGGAACGCCTGGCCGAAATCACGCAAAAATTCAGCGAAAACACGCTCGACGCGACTGACAAGTTTGCGCTGTACGTGAGCGAAGAACAATTAAAAGGTGTGCCCGCCGATGTGGTGCAAGCCACCCGCGACGCGGCCCAAAAGGAAGGTAAGGATGGCCACCGCCTGAGCCTGAAAATGCCGGTCTACCTGCCGGTGATGCAGTTCGCCGACAGCGGCGCACTGCGCGAGCAACTCTACAAAGCCTATGTCACCCGCGCCTCGGACCAAGCCCCCGAAGACGCCAAGCACTTCGACAACACGCCCTTGATGCAGGAAATCCTGGCGCTGCGCCAGGAAGAAGCGCACCTGCTGGGTTTTGACAACTACGCCCAAGTGTCGGTCGTGCCCAAAATGGCCGAGTCGCCCGAAAAAGTCACCGCCTTCCTGCGCGACCTGGCCGCCAAAGCCCGCCCCTTTGCCGAAAAAGACCTGGCCGATCTGCGCGAATTCGCCGCCAACGCCTTGGGCATCACCGGCCCCCTCAACGCCTGGGACGTGCCCTACCTGAGCGAAAAGCTCAAAGAAGCCCGCTACAGCTTCAGCGAGCAAGAGGTCAAGCAGTACTTCACCGCGCCCAAAGTGCTGGCGGGGCTGTTCAAGATCATCGAAACCCTGTTTGAAGTGAGCATCCGCGCCGACCAGGCCCCCGTCTGGCACCCGGCCGTGGCCTTTTACCGCATCGAGCGCGAAGGCCAATTGGTCGGTCAGTTCTACCTCGACCCTCCAGCCCGTGCCGGCAAGCGCGGCGGCGCTTGGATGGACGACGTGCGCGGCCGCTGGCAGCGCCCCGACACGGGCGTGCTGCAAACCCCAGTGGCGCACTTGGTGTGCAACTTCGCCGAAGGCGTGAACGGCCAACCCGCTTTGCTCACCCACGACGACGTGATCACCCTATTCCATGAGTTTGGCCACGGCCTGCACCACATGCTCACCCAAGTGAACGAGCGCGATGTCTCGGGCATCAGCGGCGTGGAATGGGATGCGGTAGAGCTGCCCAGCCAGTTCATGGAAAACTTCTGCTGGGAATGGTCGGTGCTGCGCCACATGACCGCCCATGTGGAAACGGGCGAGCCCTTGCCACGTGCACTGTTCGACAAGATGCTGGCCGCCAAAAACTTCCAAAGCGGGCTGCAAACCCTGCGCCAGATCGAGTTTTCATTGTTCGACATGCTGGTGCATGCCGAGCACGACCCGGCACAGGACTTCATGCCGCTCTTGCAGCAAGTGCGCGACGAGGTGGCCGTGATGCGCCCACCCGCCTTCAACCGCATGGCCCACACCTTCAGCCACATCTTTGCAGGCGGTTATGCAGCGGGCTACTACAGCTACAAATGGGCCGAGGTGCTGAGCGCAGACGCCTACGCAGCGTTTGAAGAAACCGCCGCCGACGACGGCACACCCAGCGTGGAAACGGGTCGCCTTTACCGTCAAGCCATCTTGGAAGCCGGTGGTAGCCGACCAGCACTCGAATCGTTCAAAGCCTTCCGCGGCCGTGAGCCGAATCTGGATGCATTGCTGCGACATCAGGGCATGGTGGCGACTAGGCCAAGCGCCTCTTAAGCGGTCAAACAACTGGCCGCACGCTTCCTCTTCATCGGGCGAAAAGCGCATGTAAAGGGCCTGCCCCACCGAATCGGCCGTCACAGACCGTGCGGTTTTTGGTGGACGCCACCACCAATGGTTGAAGCGCAAGACGCCCAAGCTGCCGAAAGGTCATACCAGAAACGGTCCATAGATTGCACCAACAGGCTCAAGCCATAACCGTTGAAAACCTGCATCTGCGCCAAGCTGGTGCTGACCAAGCCTCATGACCTGCAGCTCAAATCACTAAATACGCCCAGATACGGTCACATCCGAACTGGGTAAAAGAAAAGGGTTCTGAGAACTAGCTACGTCTCGCCCAGCGACTTATTGAAATTTAACCTCACGTAGCAGGATGGCGCGAGTGGGCACCTCAGGCCAGCGCAAGCGTTCACCCTGAAAGTAAATCTGCGCCTGATCGGTGTGTTCAAAATACACGCGCCAAGGGGGAGCTCCGTAGACACTTCGCCCCTCTTTGGGCTGCAATGTGAGTAAAGTGTTTTTACCTGAACCATCCTTGGCACACACCGAGCCCGCTTTGAGTGGGAAAATGTGGACCATGTTACCTGCCTTGCTGGGAATTGTGGACATCAACAAAGTGCCCTGCTCGCTGCTTTGGCAAAGCGATTCGGGCAAAGTCAGAGCAACAGCAGACGGTGCTTCATTGGCTGTCAAAGCATGGACGGACTCTGAAGTTGCGGGTACTGAAGTGCTCAACGTCGCCATAACTGCTTGTATTGGAATGGATGCTTGAAGCGCAACGGGGTCGGCTGCCGCATTGGGCTCTGAGGCCTTGGTCAAAAGGACACTCTCAGACATTTTTGATTCGGGCATGGGCACCCTTTCAAAGGGAAAACGCGCCCATTGGTCATTCACCCATTGGGGCAACAAAGCGGGTTGAAAATGCATGACCGTCGCAAAGGCGACCAAAACAAGCAAACCAGACAACGCAAGAATCCAGCGAACAAACCAACGAGAACCACCAGACGATTTTTTTTGAGCATTTTTGCGTTGTTCTGACAACTCAATCAAATCGTCCAAAACCTGCAAAGACATCACTGCCGGCTCAGTGCCGCCTCCCTCATTGGCGATAGTGCGGATCACGCTTTCCGGTTCTTGTCCCAAAGCCGTGGCTACTTTACGAGCTGCACTGCACCTGATGGCTTCGGAGTAAAACAATGAGACACCACCCGACTCCAGTTGTTGAATCTGGGCTGCCGACAAATTCACTCGGCGTGCAAGATCGCTCTGATCTATCTGCTGAGCAAGCCGCCATTCGCGCAACAGCTCACCTCGTACGCGGTCTGAAATGGATGTTGACATTTGAGAAAACCGTCAAAAAAACATATATTTTGCACTAATTTTAATCATATGGAAATACAAATATCAAAATATCAATTCATTAAAAAAAACAATCACAATCATAAAAAAAGCCACAAAATTGTGGCTTTCAAAAAAATCATTGAAATCAAAACTCAAAAATTTAGCTTTACACCCGTTTTGCTTTGCAGCAGCTCAGGCGTCACGCCCGGTGCCAACTCGACCACTTTGAGGCCCGTATCGGTCACATCCATCACAGCCAAGTCGGTGATGATGCGGTCAACCACACCTTTGCCGGTGAGTGGCAATGTGCACTGGGGCAGGATCTTCATGTCTTCGGTGCCATCTTTCTTCTTGGCAACGTGTTCCATCAAGATGATCACGCGCTTGACGCCCGCGACCAAATCCATCGCGCCGCCCATGCCCTTGACCATCTTGCCGGGGATCATCCAGTTGGCCAGATCGCCCTTGTCGGTCACCTGCATCGCGCC
>JBIKHW010000013.1:0-21353 GCA_044361935.1 Limnohabitans sp.
CCACAGGCTGCTCTGGGTTCAGGGCGGCCAGGTAATAGCGGTGCAGCTCGGGATCGGCCCCTAAGTCCAGTGCACGCTGGTAACCTGCGATCGCCTGAGCGGTCTGGCCCATGTCGCGATGGACATGGGCCAGCTGGCTCCAGGCCTCGGCCAACGCAGGGTCGTGCACTAGAGCTTGATCGAAGGCCAGCAAGGCTTGTGGCAATTGCCCTTGGTGCGCCAAGCACTGGCCCCAACGCAAACAAAATTCAGCCCCGTCGGCCCCCAAGGCGCGTGCCTGCTCGTGGCAGTGCAAGGCTTGCGGCCAGTCGCCCAAGGCCATTTGCGTCACGCCCCAGGCCTTCCAGGCATCGGTTTGGGTGTCGTCAGCGTCCAAGGCTTGCCGCAGGCACTCGTTGGCCCGCTCAAAGCGGCCCAGATGCACGCAGCTCACCCCCAGGTTCAACAGCACCGACGGTCTGCCCGGTGCGTGCTGCAGAGCTTGTTCAAAAAAGTCACAGGCAGCCTCGAAGTCGTGGCATTCAAACTGTTCGATGCCAGCCACAAAGGCTTGGCGAGCTTGTTCGAGTGAAGGGTCCATGATCGCCAGTGTGACACAGGCTTTGGGACCCCTAGGGTGTCCCATTCCCTTGCAAGGCACAATGCTTTGCAACATGCGAAAACCGGAGACACCATGAAAGAAACCCCTTACGCCTGGGTGGTGGTTTGGGCCACTTTTGTGTGCCTGGCCTTGATTTTTGGGGTGTCGTACTCTTTCGCGGCATTTTTTGAATCGTTTGCCGTCGAGTTTTCGGCGCAGCGGGCCGATGTATCCTGGATTTTTGGCCTGTCGGGCTTTGTCTACTTCGTGATGGGCGCAGGCGGCGGCATGCTGGCCGACCGCTTTGGGCCGCGCACCGTGTGCTCGGCAGGCATGGCACTCATTGCGCTGGGCTTGCTGGCCACCAGTTGGGCCACGTCTTTGCTCGCGGTGTACGTGAGCTATGGCTTGTTGGTCGGCTTGGGCATTGCGCTGGTCTACACCCCGTCGATTGCCAGCGTGCAGCCCTGGTTCACCACACGGCGCGGGCTGGCCGGGGGCATTGCCAGCTCAGGTGTGGGTGCGGGCACCCTACTGGTGCCGGTGTTGGTGGCCATGGCCATTGGCCCCATGCCCTGGCGCGAGGCGATGCAGGTGCTGGCGCTGGGCGTGTTGGTGCTGGGTTTGTTGGCGGCGGCTTTGCTGCGACGTGCACCGGCCGCTCCGTCCAGTGGATCAGGTGGCTCGGCCTCCGGCCTAAGCTTGCGCGAGACCCTGCGCAGCCCGACGTTTCGCTGGCTGTACCTGGCCACGGTGCTCGCCTCGCCGGTGATGTTCATACCATTTGCCCATGTGTCGGCCTCGGCGCGTGATCTGGGCTTGGGCGAAGCCTTTGCCGTGGGGCTGGTGGGTCTGATTGGGGTGGGCAGTTTGGTGGGGCGATTTGCCATTGGCCTGCTGGCCGACCGGCTGGGGCGGGCGCAGACGCTGGTGTTAATGCAACTGTCCATGGGCGCGTCGTATGTGCTGTGGGGCGCTGCGGGTGGGCAGGGGCTGCTGGTGGTGTTCGCGTTGTGGTTTGGTTTGAGTTACGGCTCCATCGTGTCGCTCTTGCCCGCGATTTGCATGGACTACTTTGGTGGCAAATCGGTGGCCAGCGTGGTGGGCACTTTGTACAGCGGCGCGGCCCTGGGCAACTTGCTGGGGCCGGTGCTGGCCGGGGCGGTGTTTGACCACAGCGGCCACTACTTAGGCGTGATGGCGGTGTGCGGCGTGCTGTCGCTGAGCGCGACCTGGGCCTCGCGGCAGATGAAGCGCAGTGGGCAGGTGACGTATTGAACGGAAAGAAGGACTTTCATGCACAACGATTTGCACGCGCTGCGGCGCATCCTCAAAACCTGCCCCACCATCGCCGTGGTGGGCCTGTCGGCCGAGTGGCACCGGCCCAGCTATTTCGCGGCCAAGTACATGCAGTCGCACGGCTTCAAGATCGTGCCGGTCAACCCGCGCTATGCGGGCAGCCAGGTATTGGGCGAGACCTGTTACGCCAACCTGAGCGACATCCCCTTCAAGGTGGACATGGTCGATGTGTTTCGCCGCAGCGACGACGTGCTGCCGATTGCCGAGCAAGCGGTGCAGATCGGCGCGAAGTGCCTGTGGCAGCAGCTGGGCGTGGCCAATGCTCAGGCCGACGCCCTGGCCCGGCAGGCGGGTTTGGATTCGGTGAGCAACCGCTGCGTGAAGATCGAACATGCCCGGTTGTTTGGCGGGCTCAACTGGGTGGGCGTGAACACCGGCATCATCTCGGCGCGGCGGCTGGTATGAGGCACGCCATCGCCCACGGGGTGGGTTCCTACAAATACAGGCACGCGTTACGTCCCATTGCCGACATGTTGCCCATGCAGTTGCAGTTTTTCAAACCGACTTTTTGACCCCCCAACACCATGACCGACCGCCAATTCCATCCCGAAACTCTGGCCATCCACGCCGGGCAAATTCCCGATGCAGCCACGGGCGCACGCGCCCTGCCCATCTACCAAACCAGCAGCTATGTGTTTGACAGCGCCGAGCATGCGGCCTCGCTGTTCAACCTGCAGACCTTTGGCAATGTGTACTCGCGCCTGAGCAACCCCACGGTGGCGGTGCTCGAAGAGCGTGTGGCCGCGCTCGAAGGCGGTCGCGCAGCGGTGGCCAGTGCCTCGGGCATGGCGGCCGAAACCATGGCGCTCATGACCATCTTGCAATCGGGCGACCATGTGGTGGCGGCCGGGGCTTTGTACGGCGGCTCGGTCACCTTGCTGGCCGTGAGCTTGGCCAAGTTCGGCATCGAAACCACCTTTGTGGACGCAACAAAGCCCGAGGCTTTTGCCGCCGCCATGCGCCCCAACACCCGGGCGGTGTATGCCGAAAGCTTGGGCAACCCGAGCATGGTGGTGCTGGACATCGCGGCCGTGGCCGAGGTGGCCCATGCGCACGGCGTGCCACTCATCATCGACAACACCGTGCCCAGCCCGCTGCTGTGCAACCCGTTGGCACTGGGCGCAGACATCGTGGTGCATTCGGCCACCAAATATTTGGCGGGGCACGGCACCACCTTGGGTGGCGTGGTGGTGGAAGGCGGCAAATTTCCTTGGGACAACGGTAAGTTTCCGGGCATGACCGAACCCTCGCAGGGCTACCACGGTGTGAAGTTTTACGAGACCTTTGGCGACTTTGGCTTTGCCATGCGCTGCCGTATGGAAAGCCTGCGCGTGTTTGGCGCATCGCTCAGCCCCATGAGCGCCTGGCAAATTCTGCAAGGCGTCGAGACGCTGCCTCTGCGCATGCAAAAGCACTGCGACAACGCTTTGGGTGTGGCCAAATTTTTGCAGGCCGACCCGCGTGTGGCTTGGGTCAATTACCCTGGCCTGTCCGACCACCCACAACACGCCCTGATGCAGCGCCAGATGCGTGGCGCTTCAGGCCTGCTGTCGTTTGGCGTCAAAGGCGGCTTGGCGCAAGGGGTGACCTTCATCGAGTCGGCCCAGTTCATGAGCCACCTGGTGAATATCGGCGACACCCGCACCCTGATCAGCCACCCGGCCAGCACCACACACCGCCAACTCGACGACGCTCAGCAACTGGCCGCTGGCGTGCCGCCTGACATGGTGCGCATCTCGGTGGGCCTGGAAAATCTGGACGACATCTTGTGGGACATCGACCAGGCGCTGGACAAGGCTTGCATCTGAAGCACCTTTTCACGGGTGCGCCGCCCTGCGATGGCGTGACGCGGCCCACACGAGCCGCTCAGTAGCCGAGCAAATTACGCCGCACATGCACCAAATGCTCAGCGGCGAGCGCTTTGGCCTGAACCGGATCTCTGGCCTTGATGGCGTTCAAAAGGGCGCGGTGTTCCGCTTGGTAGGCCAGGCGGCGCTCCGGAGTGAGGCTGCGTTTTTTAAGCATGCCCCATTCGCCTTGGGCGCGGGCTTGGTTCATGATTTTGAACAACCGGGCCACAAAAGCATTGTGTGACGCACGGGCAATGATTTCGTGGAACATGCCGTCCCACACCTCGAACTCTTCCACGCTGGTGGCCGATTCAGCACGCGTGCAGCAGTTGTCCATTTGTTCAAAGTCGGCGGTGGTCGCGTTGCCAATCACCATCTCGATGATGGCGGGCTCCAAGGCCATGCGAGCGTCCATGAGTTCTGCAGGGCTGGTATGCCATGCGGCCTCCGAAGGGGCAAGCGGCGTTGCATTTTTGACGCTTCGACTGACCAACACTTTGTCGGTGACATAAGTGCCGCTGCCTACAGTTTGCGCAATCAAACCCTGTGCCTTCATGTCGCCCAGCACCTTGCGCACGGTGCTGCGACTGATTTGGTATTGCTCACCAAATTCACGTTCAGTGGGCAGTCGTTCACCGACCTGCCACTGACCACTGTGCAACTGGTCAAGCAAGGTGATCCGAAAAAAGTAGGAGGTGTCCATGGTGGTCGACAGCGATTTAAACCAAATCATACCAATGATGTCCGGGCCCTTGAAGCCCTGAAAACCTCAGACTCTCCCCGTGAAAACCCTCATCCAAATTGTCCTGAACGCGTCTTGACCGGCCTTTCTTAATCCGTATGATGGTTCGAATTGGTTGAGCTTCAAACCAGTTTTCATGGCCAAGCGCCAGCTTGTCACTCGCCTCAGGAGAAGAATTTTGCGCATCGCCACTTTTGTTCACAACGGAAAACGCCATGTCGGCGAGGTATCGGCCGACGGCCAGCATGTCACGCCTTTTGCCTTGAGCGAATCACAAGCTCAGCGTGGCGCACAGCCCATCATTGAAGCCTTGGTTGCCGGGCAGCCTCTGCCTGCCTTGGCGGGTGCCGCATTGACCGTGTCCTCGGTCAAGCTCGAATCCCCCCTGCCTGTCCCGCGTCGCAACGTCTGGTGCGTGGGCCGCAACTACCATGCACACGCCAAGGAGCTGCAGGCCTCGGTTTTCAAGGACAGCAACACCGACACCAAGGCTTGGCCCATCGTGTTCACCAAGGTGCCCGAGTGCGTTGTCGGCCCGACCGATGACGTGCAACTGCCCGGCGCGGCCGTGTCTGAGCAAATTGATTACGAAGCCGAGCTGGCAGTGATCATTGGCCAAGGCGGCAAAAACATCAGCCAGGCCGATGCCATGAAGCATGTGTTCGGCTACACCGTGGTCAACGACGTGACCGCCCGCGATGTGCAGATGCGCCACCAGCAATGGGACATGGGCAAGTCGTTTGACACCTTTTGCCCCATGGGCCCGTGGATCGTGACGGCGGACGAAGTGGATGGGCGCAAAACCCGTGTGCGCTGCTGGGTCAATGGCGAGTTGCGCCAAGATGGCCCCACCGAGAACATGATTTTCGACATCCCCACCCTGATCGAAACCATCTCGCGCGGCATCACGCTCTACCCCGGCGACATCATCGCCACAGGCACCCCCGCTGGCGTGGGCATGGGCCTAACCCCACCGCGTTACATCGCCAAAGGCGATGTGATCCGGGTCGAAATCGACGGCGTGGGCCACATCGAAAACCGTTTCGTTTAAACCCACCCCACGCGGGCAGGTGCGCACCTGCCCTAACCGAGGAAATAAGAAATGCAAAAACGACAACTCTTGGCTGCCATGCTGTGCGCAGCATGGGGCATCACAGGCCTGAGTGCTGCAGCGCAAGCCTACCCCACCAAACCCATCACCATGGTGGTGCCATTTCCACCCGGTGGCGTGGCCGACACCGTCGGGCGTCCCGTGGCCGAGGCGATGTCACGCCACCTCAAGCAAAGCATCGTGGTGGAGAACAAAGGCGGTGCCGGGGGCGGCATCGGCATGGCGCAAGTCGCCAAATCCAAAGGGGATGGGTACACCGTGCTGATGTCCTTGTCCTCGTTGGTGGTCTTGCCCGAGGCCGACAAGATCCTCAAGCGTGCCCCTCTGTACGAAACAAACCAGCTCAAACCCATCGCCCGCTTCACGGCGGACCCGACGGTGCTGGTGGTGCGTGCCGACAGTCCCTGGAAAACCTACGCCGACTTCATCGCTTACGCCAAGACCAACCCCGGTCGCATCAGCTTTGGCTCCTCTGGCAACTACGGCACCATGCATGTGCCCATGGAGCAACTCAAGGCCGCCACATCGACCTTCATGCTGCATGTGCCCTACACCGGTGCGGGTCCAGCCGTTTTGTCTTTGCTCGGCGGCCAGATCGAGGCCTTGTCCACAGGCCCAGCCAGCGTGAAGCAACACATCGCGTCGGGCCGCTTGCGCGCCCTGGCGCACTGGGGTGATGGACGGCTGGCCAGCATGCCCACTGTGCCCAGCTTCAAGGAGTTGGGTGTGCCCATCCAGTACTCACAATGGTCGGGCATGTTTGTGCCCGCCGACACACCGGCAGCCGTGGTCGACAGCTTGCGCCAAGCGGCCAAGTTTGCCGCGCAAGACCCCCGTGCTGTGGCGGCCTTGACGGCTTCGGGCACCTCGTTCATGTACCAGGATGCGCCCGAGTTCGAGCGCTTTGTTCAGGCCGACGCCAAAGAAATGAGCGCCTTGGTCATCCGCATCGGCAAGGTCGATTGAGCGGCTGAATGGCTTGGGGAATTCCCAGCCTTCACCGCCCAAGTGCGACTGCGATCCACAGCCATTTTCAAAACATCTTCTAAAAGGAAAACCCGTGATTTGGAGCCATGAGTATTTTGTCAACCGCGAAGACGTTCGCCTGTATGTTTACCGCAAACGCGCCACAGCCCCAGCGGCAGGCGAAACCGCGAAACCCGTCTTGCTTCTCGTCCACGGCTCAACCGTGTCGGGCCGCAGCACCTACGATCTGCAAGTGCCCGGAGGCCAAGACTATTCGGTGATGGATTACTTTGCCGAGCGCGGCTACGACGTTTGGACTGTGGACCACGAAGGCTACGGCCGCTCCAGCTGGTCGGGCCGAGGCAACAGCGATGTGCGCACAGGTGCCAAAGATTTGGCATCGGTCGTGCCCTTCATCTTGCAAGAAACTGGCGTAGAAAAAATCAACATTTTTGGCTCGTCATCGGGCGCACTGCGTGCATGCCTCTACACCGAAGCGCACCCCCAAACCGTGTCACGCCTGGGTTTGTCGGCATTGGTCTACACCGGCGAGGGCTCACCCACGCTGGAGCAGCGCCGCAAAAAACTGCCCGAGTACAGCGCCAGCCCTCGCCGCAAGGTGGACTTGGCCTTTTATGAAGGCATGTTCAACCGCGACAAGCCCGGCTCCAGCGAAGACAGCGTGCCCAAGGCCATTGCCGCAGCCGAGTTGCCCTTGGTCAGTGAAGTGCCCACCGGCACCTATGTGGACATGTGCGCCAACTTGCCTTTGGCCAAGCCCGAAGCGATTCCCTGCCCCACTTTGGTGATCCGAGGCGAGTTCGATGGCATTGCCGCAGAACCCGATTTGTTGGATTTCTTCACACGCTTGCCCACCAAAGACAAGCAGTTTGTGGTGCTGTCGGGCATTGCGCACAACCCCATGATGGGGGTGGTGCGCAACAAATTCCACTTTGCTTTGGAAAACTTCCTCAAAGCACCCATGTGATCGGGTTTTAAACAAGACAGCTCACAGGCACCCGATTCACCCTGCTGTGCAGTTGTGTACTGCAGGGTTTGTAAAAACCCCTAAAAATCATCTGATCAAGCGCACATCAAAGCGCCAAAAGAGGTCCATCAAGAGACCCGATCAGAGGGTTCAAATTCCATACAGGAGACAAGCAAGATGACAACCGTTCAATGGTCTGGGGGCCAGGAGCACTGGACCCACAAAGGAGACATCCGTCTCTTTTTATGGCACAAACCCGCATCGCCTGATGTTCCTCCTGCGGGCACCATCTTGTTTGTCCATGGCTCCTCGATGGCCTCACAACCCACTTTTGATTTGTACGTCCCCGGCAGGGCGCATTCATCGGTGATGGACTGGTTTGCTGAACGTGGCTTTGATACCTGGTGCATGGACAACGAGGGTTATGGCCGCTCGGACAAACACCGCCCAATCAACTTCGACATCAGCAACGGTGCCGATGACTTGGCAGCGGGCAGCGAGTACATCTTGAAAACCACGGGTGCACAACAGTTGCTGGTGTACGGGATTTCGTCTGGTGCACTGAAGGCCGCCTTGTTTGCGCAGCGCCACCCCGAACGGGTGGCCAAACTCGCACTCGATGCATTTGTCTGGACTGGCGAAGGCAGTCCAACCCTGGCTGAACGCACCAAAAAATTGCCCGAGTTTTTGGCTAAAAACAGCCGCCCCATTGACCGTGCTTTTGTGCACAGCATTTTCAACCGCGACCACGCCGCTTGCGCCGACGAAGCCACCAAAGACGCGTTTGCCGATGCCATCCTCACACTCGACTCGTCCATGCCCACGGGCACCTATGTGGACATGTGTTCCAAATTGCCCTTGGTGGACCCCACTCAAGTCAAGTCAGCCACCCTCATCATGCGCGGTGAATACGATGGGATTGCGAGTCTCGACGACTTGCTCAACTTCTTCAAACTGCTGCCCTGCACCAACAAACAATTCAGCATCATGCAAGGCATCTCGCATGCCAGCTTTCAGCAAAAAAACCACCTGATGGTTTACCAAATTTTGCACAGCTTCTTTTCTCAACCCGAACCCACCTACAAAGGTTAAATCATGAAAAAGCTATTGAGCACCGTTTGCACTGCAGCCTTGTTGACCTTGCCTGTTGGCACTGCGCTGGCCCAAACTTACCCCACCAAACCTGTCAAGATTGTGGTGCCTTTTGGACCGGGCGGCTTCACCGATGTGGTGGCGCGCATTTTGGGTGTCAAATTGGGCGAGACTCTGGGTCAACCTGTGGTGATCGAGAACAAGCCTGGCGCAGGCTCTATGATTGGCACAGACCAAGTTGCCAAGTCGGCACCGGACGGTCACACCCTGTTGATCGTTTCTTCCACCCATGTGATCAGCCCCTGGATATACAAAACCGTCCCCTACGACCCGATCAAATCCTTCGCGCCTGTTACCAAGCTGGTGGATTCGCCTTATGTGTTATTGACGAACCCCAAAGTGCCCGCCAAAAACGTGCAGGAGTTCATAGCGCTGGCCAAGTCGCAACCCAACAACATCCATTACGCGTCTTCAGGCAATGGCAGTGCGCAGCACTTGATTGGCGGTTTATTTGCATCCATGACCCAGACTCAACTCAAGCATGTGCCCTACCGCAGCAGCAGCTTGGCGGCCACGGACTTGGTCGCTGGTGTGGTGGAGAGCAGTTTTGCTGGCGTGCCCAACGCACTGGCCCAAGTGCCCAGTGGTCGACTCAACGCCTTGGCCGTCACAAGTGCCAAACGGATTCCACAACTGCCCAATGTGCCCACCATGCAAGAAGCTGGCGTGCCCGGTTATGACGCCACGATTTGGCTGGCCCTTTTGGCCCCAGCCGGCACACCGGCTCACATCGTCAACCGTCTTAACAGCGACGTAGCCAAAATCATGAACACACCCGAAACCCAAAAAGCCATGTACGACGCGGGCGTAGAAGTCAGCCTGTCCACGCCAGCAGCCATGTCCCAATTGATGGTGTCCGAGCTCGACAAATGGGGCAAAGTGGTGAAAGAAGCGGGCATCAAGCTCGAATGATTCACTTGAATCGAGACCGACCACCACTTCAAAGACGCCACCTCATACTGGCCACGCCAATCGGGTGGCAGCCTCTTACTTCAAATTTCAAATGCTCCGGAGACACCTCATGTTGAAACTCTGCCCCACGCTCAAGCTGGTGACCTGGACGTTGGCCTTGACGGCAGGCCTGGCCCAAGCCCAAAGCTACCCCAACCGCCCCGTGAAAATTGTGGTGCCTTTTGCCGCAGGCGGCCCCGCCGACAACTATGCCCGCTTCATGGCGCAACGCTTGGGCGAAGAGCTCAAACAAACCTTTGTCATCGACAACAAGCCGGGCGCTGGCTCCATCATCGGCACCGATCTGGTGGCCAAATCCCCCGCTGACGGCTACACCTTGCTCATGATGTCGAACACACACACTGTGAACGAATCATTGATCCCAACCAAGCCCTTTGGCCTGATGAAGGACTTTGTCGGCATCGCCCCGGTGAACTATTCCAACCTGCTGCTGGTGGTGCACCCCTCGGTGCCCGTCAAGACGGTGGGCGAGTTGGTGGCACTGGCCAAGTCCAAACCCGGCAAACTGAACTACGCCTCATCGGGCAACGGCACGCCCTACCACATGGCCGGCGAACTGTTCAAGTTCATGGCGGGCATCGACATGGCCCATGTGCCCTACAAAGGCAGCTCGGGCGCACGCACCGACATCGTGGGCGGCCAAGTGGATGTGATGTTCGATGCAGAAACCACCATGGCCGCCTTGTCGCGTGACAACAAGGTGCGTGCCTTGGCGGGCACAGGCCTTTCCCGCTCCGCCAACCTGCAGGATCTGCCCACCGTGGCCGAGACCGTGCCCAAATTTGAAGCCACCATTTGGTTGGGCCTGATGGCGCCCAAAGGCACCCCCGCCGATGTGGTGAACAAACTCAACGCCGAAGTGCGCAAGATCGTGAACAACCCCGATGTGAAAGCCGCTTGGGCGAAACAAGGTGCTGTGCCCATGTCCATGACTGTGCCCGAGTTTGACCAGTACCTGAATGCCGACATCAGCAAGTGGGCCAACATCGTCAAGATCTCGGGCGCCAAGCCGGACTGAGCATGACCGAGCAGGTGGCTTTTCGCCTGAACGGGCAAAGTGTGAGCGTGCCCCCTGAGGGCGGGCAAAACCTGCTCGACCTGCTGCGCAACACCCTGCAACTCAAAGCCACACGCATGGGCTGCGGGCAAGGCCAATGCGGCGCTTGCCGCGTCCTGCTGGACGGGCATGCGGTGGCCGCTTGCGAAACACCTTTGTGGGCCATCGAAGGCAAATCGTTGACCACCGTGGAAGGTCTGGGCAGTCTCGATGCGCCACACGCACTGCAAACCGCCTTCATCGAAGAGCAGGCGATGCAGTGCGGCTTTTGTACCAGCGGCATTTTGATGTCGGCTGCCGCCTTGTTACAGCGCCAACCCCGCCCGAGCCGCCTGGAGATTGTGCAAGCCATCGACGGGCATTTGTGCCGCTGCGGGGCGCACAACCGGGTGGTGCGGGCCATTGAAAAAGCCGCAGCACGGCTGGCTGGGCCATGACACCAGAGCCACTCAAGTCCCATCCCCTGCTGCGCCAATGGCTCGCCTTGGCGGCAAACGAGCAAGTGCAAGCTTTCACGGGCAAGGTCGATTTGGGCCAAGGCATTTCGCATGCGCTGCGCCTGATCGTGGCCGAAGAGTTGCGCTTGCCTGCCGAGCGCATCACCATGGTGGCTGCCAGCACCCATTTCAGCCCTGACGAAGCGGTCACCTCAGGCAGCTTATCGGTTCAGCATTCGGGCGCGGCCTTGCGCTGCGCCGCAGCCCATCTGCGAGAAAACTGCCGACTCGGCATGGCCAGGCGCACGGGTGTTGCGCTGCAGGACGTGCGCTGTGCCGACGGCATGTTCCTGGCGGCAGGGCGCAGCGCGAGCTACCTCGAATTGGCCCCCGCCGACGGGTGGGACCAAGCCATTGATCCGACACACGCACAGACAAACCAGGCCCCACAAGACCTGGTCGGCACCCCACCCGCCATCACCCCGGTGCGGCCCGACATTGCGGCCAAGGTGTTTGGCGAATTCGAGTTCATCCAAGACCGCGTCCTGCCCGGCATGTGCCACGGCCTGGTGTTCCGCCCGGGCACCTTAACGGCAGAGGTGATCGACAACGACATGCGCGACCTGCAAAGCGCACTGCAGGCCACCCCCGGGGTCATCCACGTCGTGCGCAACGGGCTCTTGCTGGGCGTGCTGACCGAAACGGAGCATGTGTTGGGCCAGATCGCCCTGAAGATTGAAGGCGAGGCCGCACAAGGCCGACTCTGGCGCTGCCAGGCCGAGGTGCCTGATCTGCAGGACTTGCCGACTTGGCTGAAAGCGCAGCCGCTGGAGACCACCGTCATTGTGGACACATCTGGTGCACCTGCCGAATCGAGCAACTTGCCCACCCTGAGCGCCGAGTTTCAGCGCCCCTTTTTGCAACACGCCTCAATTGGGCTGTGCTGTGCACTGGCGCAATGGTCAACCAGCGAACAAATCGAAGTCTGGAGCCACAGCCAGGGCATTTACAACCTGCGGCGCGACTTGGCACTGGCTTTTGGTTTGCCGACCGAACAAGTGCAGGTCTCGCATGTGGAAGGCGCGGGCTGCTATGGCCACAACGGTGCCGACGATGTGGCTTGGGATGCCGCCTGGCTGGCGCAACAAGTACCCGGCAGACCCGTGCGGGTGCAGTGGACACGCCAAGCCGAACTGGGCCACGCGCCTTTGGCGCCCGCCATGGCGGTGCGCATTGAGGCCCGTTTGGGCACCAACGGGCAATTGACCGAATGGACCCAAACCGTTTGGGGCCAAGGCCACGGCACACGACCTGGCCGGGGTACCACACCCGCGCTGTTGGGTGCCTGGCAAACGGCAAACCCCTCACCCGTGACCTTGGCTGTGAATGCCGCGATGGCGGTCGGTGGCGGGTCTGAGCGCAACGCGCAGCCGCCTTACGACATCGCATCGGTCCAAGTGATCAACCACCGCGTGCTGAACATGCCCTTTCGGGTCTCGGCCATGCGGGCTTTGGGTGCCCCTGTGAACGTGCTGGCGGCCGAGTCGGTCATGGACGAATGGGCGCATCGGCTGTCACAAGACCCTTTGGCCTTTCGGCTGGCACACCTGCAGGGCGCGGCCCACACACGCGCCGCGGCCGTGCTGCAAAAAGTCGCGGACATGGCGGCTTGGTCTGCCCCTCGGCCCAAAGACCTGCCCGATGGTTGGGGTCGGGGCTTGGCCTATGCACGTTATAAAAATACGGGGGCTTGGTGTGCGGTGGTGGTCGAGTTGGTGGTCGCCGAAAAAGTGCGGCTGCACAAGCTCTGGATCGCTGCGGACTTGGGACATGTGGTGGACGCCGAGGGCGCTGTCAATCAGCTCGAAGGTGGTGCCTTGCAAGCGGCCAGCTGGGCGCTGTGCGAAGCGGCCCAACTGAGCCCACAAGGCATCACCTCCAACGATTGGACCCGCTACCCGATTTTGAAATTCAGCGACATGCCCGATGTGCAGGTCCACCTGATGCACACACCCGATCAGCCCTCACTGGGGGCCGGGGAGTGCAGCTCGGGCCCCTGCTGCGCAGCCATCACCAACGCCATCTTTGATGCCATTGGCGTGCGGGTGCGCAGCATGCCCTTCACCCCCGACAACCTGATGCGTGCCATTGACCACCATGAGCCGCACAACCCTTCCATTTCATAAGCCAACCGAAAGCACAACATGCATGTATTGAGTGGCGGCGCAGCCGCAGCCGTGGTCCAAGGCGTTCAGGCCCAATTTGAACAATCCACCGGCAGCCGCATCGAAGGCACTTTCAGCGCGGTGGGCATGATGCGCGACAAACTGGTGGGGGGAGCCCCCTGCGATGTGGCGATCTTGACGAAGCCTCTGATCGAACAACTGATCGCTTCTGGCCATGTGGTGTCCGGCAGTGCACGGTCACTGGGCCTGGTCAAAACAGGGGTGGCGGTGCGCACCGGCACAGCGCACCCGCCCGTGAGCACCCGCGCCGAATTGCATGCGGCCATGAGCGCTGCCAAGGGCATTTACTTTCCGGACCCGGACAAAGCCACGGCCGGTATCCATTTCATGAGCGTGCTCAAGGCCTTGGGGCTCGATGAAAGCATGCGCAGCCAATTTCGGGTCTTTCCGAACGGTGCCACGGCCATGGGCGAAATGGCCAAAAGCACAGAGAGCGGCTTGATCGGTTGCACACAAGTCACCGAAATCAATTACACCGACGGTGTGGATCTGGTTGCCGCATTGCCCGCCGAATTCGAGCTGAGCACCGACTACACGCTGGGCATTTGCACCCGGGCACAAAACCCGCAGCATGCACAGCTCTTGGCCGATCTGCTCAGTGGCCCCGCTTCCGAAGCAGTGCGCAGACAAGGTGGGTTTGAATTCTGAGGCGATCTGGCCTGTGGCGGGGCTTCAGGTGTTGGCGCGTTTTTTGAGCCACCGCATCACGCCGCCGAGCACCGGCAGTTTTTCGTACAGCTCTTCGGCCGCATCCCAGTAGTCGCGGTGCATCGTCACCAGACCTTGCCCGTTGAACACCACATGGCTGGCACCGCGCACGGCTTGCAGCGTGGTGGTGTCAAAGCGCTTGAAGCGAAAGCGAAATTCCCAGGTCAAGAAGGCCTGGGCGCCGTCTACCACCTGGCCGGTCACCACAAAGTGCGGCTGGTCGAGTGCCACATACATGTGCCGAAAAATGTGCTCGATCTCGGGCAGGCCCTGCACCTCATTAAAAGGGTCCTTGAACGTGGCTTGTGCGTCGTAGACCGTGTGCAGCTGGGTCACGCTTTGCGGTGACAGGGTTTCAAAAAACGTGGCCAGTTTTTGTGTGGCTTGTCGCTTGTCCATGTTCGGCTTTCAATTCAGACTTACAGCCCGGTGAACTTGCGCACCAGCGGGAAGTAGAGGCGATAAGGCAGCAAGCGCAGCAGTTTGAGCCAGAGCGTGAAGCGCTTGGGGAAATGGATGTCGAACTGACCTGCGGCCCAGCCTTTGAGCATTTGGCGGGCGGCCTCTTCGGGGCTGATCAGGGCGGGCATGGTGAACTCGTTTTGCGCCGTGAGCGGCGTGGCCACAAAACCGGGGTTGACCACGCTCACGCCAATGCCTTGGTCTTGCAGGTCGATGTACAGCGTCTCGGCCAAGTGGGTGAGGGCGGCCTTGGTCGGGCCGTAAGCCAGACCATTGGGCAGGCCACGCCAACCGGCCACGCTGCTGAGCAGGCTGATGTGTCCACTGCCTCGCGCCATCATGCCGGGCAGCACCGCGTGAATCACCTGCAATGCGCCTTGGTAATTGACCTTGTCGTGCTGAAGCAAGTCGTTGATGTCCATGGCCGTGGCGCGTTGGGCGCGGTAGTAGCCCGCCGCGTACACCACCATGTCGAGTGGGCCCTCGGCCATCAGGGCGCGGGCCGTGGCCTGCACTTGGGAAGCATCGCTCACATCCAGCGCACGCCATTGCACGCCCGAATCCTTCTTGGCCCAGTCCAACACGCCTTGCGGGTTGCGGGCAGACACCACCACCTGCGCACCCGCTGAGCGCAGCGCTTGTGCACATGCCAGGCCAATGCCGGTGGAAGCACCCACCAGCCAGACCCGGCGGCCTTGCCAATCGGTGATGGGCGTGTTCAGTTGCAGCCAGCTTCTGGCTGGCGCCTGCGGGGCGGTTGCCGCAGTTTGTGGGCCGACTTTGTGCATGGCCATGTCGGCCGTTTCAGTGGCCATTGCAACCGCGCCTGAGGTATGGGGGTTCATGCGCATCAACCCGGCTTGGCCGCCAAAGGCGTGCGGCGTGTGAAGGACAAGGTGACTTCGCCCAGCTTCACGCCCCATTTGCTCATGGTGGCTTTGTTGAGCATGACACGGTCGTCCATCAGGTACATCCAGTCGTCAAAATCGACGTTCCAAACCCGGCCATCGACCGGCAAAGCCAGGGTGTAGCCCCAGCGGAATGCGTTGCCGCTGACTTGGCCCGAGGCCTCGCCCATCACATCGTCGGCGCGGCCGGTGTAGCTGCCGTTGGGGCCGGCTTTGAGACGCCAAACGCGGCGCTGCTTCGTGCCGTCCGAGTAAACAAAGGCTTCGTCCAGCACGCCTTCGTCGCCGTTCCAGCTGCAGTCCATGACCACCGTGAAGCGTTTGACCACCTGACCACTGCGGTCGGTGAACACGCCCCAGGCGTCGATGGTGCCGGTGAAGTAGGTGCGCAAATCCAGCAGCGGTTTTTCTTGTGCGTACTGTTGTACCTGTGGCCCAGCGCAGCTGGCCACAAAGGGGGTGGCCGCGACCACGGACAAAGCGCCCAGTCGGCTCAGGGCGGTGCGGCGCTGGATCATGGCGGGGTGGGGTTGTTGCATAGAAGGCTCCCGTGTTGTCTGTTCAAAGCGGCATCACGCCGAAGGATGTGCCGAAGGGTGCGCCAATTCAGGCCCCGAAATCAAATCGGGGCGACGCATCAGGCCCGCGTACAAAGCGAGTCCGGCCAATAGCTTGAGCACACAGGGCAACAGGCCATAAGCCAGCCCCAGCGCCAGCACGGCATCGGCACCTTGCTGACCCGGGGCATAACCCCACAAGCCGAGCAATGGCAGCGACAGCCCAGCCGCCAAAGCCAGATTGAGTTTGGTGGCCAAATTCCACCACCCCATGAACGCGCCGTCTGTGCGGCCCCGCTCACCACAGCGGTCAATCAGCTGGTTGAGCAGGGCACCGGGAACCGTCAGATCGGCACCCAGCGCCATCCCCGACAGGGCACAAACAACCAGAAAGCCCGTGGTATCCCCCGCGCCCAGCGTGACCACACTCACAAAAGCCAGCACCGACAAAGTCATGCCGGTAGCCCAAGTGCGCAGCAGGCCAATGCGGTCGATCACCTTGAGCCACAGCGGAAACGACAACGCCCCGGCGGCAAAATACAAACCCAAAAACAAAGGCTCCATGGCCTTGGGCGCTTGCAGCAGGTCTTGCACAAAAAACAGCACCAACGTGGCAGGCACGGCGCTGGCCAAGCCGTTGAGCATGAAGACCATCAACAAGCGGCGAAAGCCCGCGTGTTGCCACGGCTGCCAAAGACTGCCCACGGCATGACCGGAGACGACCGGGACGGTCGATGCCAAGGCGCTGCGTGCCACCCGCCGCCAAAAGAACAAACCCAGTGCCAGCATGATCACCAGCAAGGCCGTCGTTGGCCCCCAGCCCCACAGCGCGGGCAAAGCCGACGCCAACAACACCCCCACCAGCGCAAAGCCCTCGCGCCAAGCGACCCAGCGGCTTTGCGCGATGCCTCCACCGCCCTGACGCGCCGCCCAGGCCTGGTGCAAGATGCCCAAGCCGCTGTAGGCCAGGTGGCTGAGCGTGAGCGCACAAGCCACCCACACCAGCAAACCCGTGGGCGACAAAGCCGCTGCGGGTGGAAAAAACAAAGCCGCAAAACCCAGCGCCACGGCCAGCGCCAACAAGACCGCCGCCAGCCACACGGCCTGCCAGGAATGGCGGTACAACTTGTCGCCCCACCGCCCCAACCATGGGTCCACCACCGCGTCAATGCTGCGGCTGAGCAAGAGCACGGCGCCCAAAGCGGCCAGTGTCACGCCGTATTGCTGGGCGTACAAATTAGGCAAATGCACATAGACCGGCAAGGCCACAAAAGCCAATGGCAAACCCAGCAAGCCATAAGCAGCAGAGGCCTGGCTCGGCAGCGTTGCCGGGTCTGACTGGGCCGCGCCGCTCATGGCTGCAAGCCCTGCAGCAACTGCGCACGCATTTTGGGTTCGGACGTGCGCTCATCGAGCCAAATGCCAAAAAACAGACGCGCAAAAGCCGGATCTTTCACCACGCCCACACGCTGCCCGTTGAACCAAAATTCGGCCCCCACGCCTGGCAGATTAAGGCCCGTGATGCGTTCGCCTTGGCGCACATCAGGAAACAACTCGCGCATGGCAGTCAGCCAACTTTGCGCTTGGGCGTCACTGAACGAACCCACGCGCCGCATCTCATCGATCGAGCGGCTGGCAATGGCCGTGCCTTCAAGCTTGCGCAAATACTGCAACTCCAGCGCAAACGGAAACTGCGTGTAAGTGCTGTGCCGAAAACCCACAGGCGTCCACAAACGGGCGTCGTAGACCTCAAAACCCCAGACCCGCAAGCGCACGGGCGCGGTCGGCACCACGCCGCCCAAGCCGGTCACTTCGGGGCGCGAGAAGGCCGCATTCGGGCTGCTCACGGTCGTGCTTTGCGCCCGCACCTCACTTGCCAGGGCCCCCAACAACAGCGCACAGCACAGCATCTGCAGACCCCATGAGTGCAGGCGCTGTGCGCGGATGGTTTGGAGCGAATGGTCCATGGGCATCAGGCCGGTTTGGCCAAAGTGAACTGGATCACGTCAATGTTGGCTTCGTCGAAGGCCGCTTCACAATAGGCCAGATAGAACTCCCACAAGCGGATAAAGCGGTCGTCAAACTTCAGGGTCCGCACGGTATCGAGTTGCGCCATGAAGTCCGCACGCCAACGGCGCAGGGTTTCGGCGTAATCGGGTCCAAAGTTGAGCTCGTCCACCACCTGCAAGCCCGCAGCTTGCGCCTGTTTGCGGAACTCGCTGGGGCTGGGCAAACAGCCACCCGGAAAGATGTACTGCTGAATGAAATCGGTCGACTGCAAGTAACGCTCAAAAAACCGGTCGTCAATCGTGATGCTTTGCACACACGCGCGTCCACCCGGCTTGAGCATGCGGGCGATGGTCTGAAAGTAGGTGGGCCAATATTCCTGGCCCACGGCCTCGATCATCTCGATCGAGCACACCGCGTCGTAAGGGCCGTCGTTGATGTCGCGGTAGTCCTGCAAGCGCAAATCCGCACGCTGCTGCACGCCGTGCGATTGCATGCGGGCGTTAGCAAAAGCCAGCTGCTCGGTGGACAAGGTCACACCCGTGATGTGGGCACCAAACTCGGTGGTAGCCGCCTCGGCCAAAGCGCCCCAGCCGCAACCAATCTCCAGCACGCGGTCACCTGGCTTGGCGTTCACCATGCGCAAGGCGCGGCGCACCTTGGCCTTTTGGGCGTCGGCCATGTCTTTGGTGTGGTCGCCTTCGAACCAGGCCGACGAGTAATTCATCGTGCCGTCGAGCCACAGCTCGTAAAAAGCATTGCCCAAGTCGTAATGCGCGTGGATGTTTTTGCGGCTGTTGCTGCGGTTGTTGCGGTTGAGCAGGTGCTTGATGCGGTAGAACAAACGCCCCAGCCAATGGCCATAAATCGCGCTCTCGATGTGATCGCGGTTGGCAATGGTCAAGCGCAACAGGGCGGCCAAATCGGGCGTGGTCCAGTCGCCGGCCATGTAGCCCTCGGCAAAACCAATGTCACCCGATTTCAGCACCTCGGCGCACATCTCCCAACGGTGGATGTGCAAAGCCGCAAACGGGGCCTCGTGCGTGCCAAAGACTTGAAAATTGCCGTCGGGCGCATGCACAGTGAGCGTGCCAATTTTCAGGCGCGTGAGCAGGCCCAGCAAACGTGTGGCAGCTTTGGGCAAGCTGGCGTGCGGGATTCGCGTGGCAGCGCTGGCAGCACCCAGGTCAGTGGCAGGGTTGGCGGTCTTCATCGTGGTGGGCATCCGGTGGGGTCCAGTGTTCATCGGGTCACAAAATCGCGGGGCGGCTCGGGCTTGCGCCAAAACGGTACTTTTTTCAGCCAGAGCAAAAGCGCATGCCAGTGGATGCGGGCCACCACGCCAAAGGTCAGCAGCGGAAAACGCCACATCACACGGCGCAGCGCGGCTGCAGTTGCGGGCTCGAGCACGCCGCTCCAGCTGGTGTCGATCAAAGGGCCGTCTGCATCGCCATGGTCCACACGCGCGACGATGCGGTCTTGGCCTTGGTGCAGCGTGCGCATGAAACGGAAACGGTACTCGCCCTGCACATCACAAAAGGGCGAGACGTGGAAGACTTTTTGGGCCAGCAGGGTTTGGCCGTATTGCGGCTCGGGCAGCAGGTAACAGTGACGCTCACCAAAGGTGTTGTTCACTTCGGCGACGATGGCGGCCAAGCTGCCATCGGCGCGGTGCGCGTACCAAAAGCTCACGGGTTTGAAAGCGTGGCCCATCACACGGGGGAAAGCTTGAAGCCAGACCTCGCCTGTTGCGTCCTCGATGCCTTCGCGCTGCAGCAAGGCATCGAGCCAGGCCAATGCCCCACCCGTCTCGGCCGGGCGGCCGTCACCGTGGTCGGCGTCATGGAAAGCGAACCAGGCGCTGCGGTTGATGGCCAGATCGGTGCGGCATACCCCCGCTCGCAAGCTGCGCATGGGCAGCATCAAAAACGCGGTCGGATAGGCGAAGGCGTGGTGCGCCGGGCGGTGGCGCGTATGCCGCACCTGGCCCCAGCCGATGAGCGCGGTGGCAAGTTTCATGCGGCCAGTCTGTCCTGAACAGGGCTGACCTGTTCGTGGATGATTTTGAGCAAAGCGCGGCCCACTTGCAGGCCTGACTTCAGGCCGTCTTCGTGGAAGCCATAACCCGTCCAGGCCCCGGCGTACCAGGTGTGTTGCTGGCCTTGCAACAAGGGCAAGCGCTTTTGCGCCTCGATGGCCGCCAAGTCAAACACCGGGTGGGCGTAGTCGTATTCGCCCACGATGGTGGCCGGATCGATGTCGTGCAAGGGGTTGAGTGACACCACTACGGGCTGGGTAAAGGGGATGCGCTGCAAGCGGTTGAGCAAGTAATGCAAGCACACCCGCGAGGACTCGCGCTCGCTGCTGGCGGCGCGTTCGTAGTTCCAGGCGGCCCAGGTCTTGGGGTTGGCGGGCAGCACGCTGGCGTCGGTGTGCAGCACGGCGCGGTTGTCTTGGTAGCGAATGGCGCCCAGCAGGCTGCGTTCTTCACCAGAAGCCTGACGCAGCATGCCCAAGGCCTGGTCAGTGTGGGTGGCAATGACCACCTGGTCAAAGCGCTCGGCATGGCCGTCGGTGATGATGCGAACGCCTTGTGCGTCGCGCTCGATCAAGCGCACCGGTGTATTCAAGCGTTTGTCGTACACACCCGACAAAATTTTCTCAACGTAGTTTCGGGCGCCGCCCACCACACTGAACCACTGCGGACGGTTCGTCACCTGAATCAAACCGTGGTTATGGCAAAACCGGATCATGGTCGCCACCGGAAACTGCAGCATCTGGTCGGTCGGACAACTCCAGATGCAGCCCAGCATGGGCAAGAAGTACCAATCGCGAAACGGCTCGCTGAACTTGTGCGTGCGCAAAAAATCGCTCAGGGGCTGCTGCAGCTCTTTTTCGCGCTGCTCTTTGGCGATGCGGGTGCACAGGGCGTTGAAGCGCATCACATCGGCCAACATGCGCCAAAACCGCGGGTTCACCAAGTTGCCGCGCTGCGCGAACACGCTGTTCAGGTCAGTGCCGCTCCACTCCAAAGTTTTGCCGTTCAAAGCCCCGGGCACCTTCACCGAAAACGACATGTCGGACGGGGCGGTCTCGACCTTCAGCTCGGCAAACAGGTTGATCAGGTTGGGGTAGGTGCGCTCATTGAACACCAGAAAACCCGTGTCCACACCGTGCGTGACCGGGCCCTGCGGTGTGGGCAGTGTGATGTCGACCGTGTGGGTGTGGCCACCAAAATAGTCGCCCGCCTC
>JBIKHW010000014.1:0-21281 GCA_044361935.1 Limnohabitans sp.
GTCACCCACTTGGCGCAGACCTGAAGGGCTGGAGAAGTTGGCGAGCACGATCTTGCCCAAAGACACTTGCGAGCCGTTGGAGTACGTGGCGTTGACCAAGCCGTCAGGGCCAATGTCCAGGCCCATCAACTCTCCCTCGGGGGCGCCGTCCTGCGACTGTGACAGTACAGCAAAGGCGCTGGAATATTGGGTGGATTTGGTCAAGTCGATCGACATCGTCAGGGCACCCTTGCCGCCTTGTAAAAAAGCGGTTTCGAAGGGCATGTCGGTCAATGGCGAGACAGGTTTGCCGGTCAAGTCAAAGCTGAGCTCTCCCCGATCCAAATAAACGGGCCACCATTCGACTTTGTCGGACAAGCCCGTGGGGTCTTCGGTTTGTGTGCCGTTCTTGACATACTGCAAAGCCCCGTTTTCAGTGAACTGGGTCAGTTTTTTCCATTCAGAGGTGGCTCCGAACTGCATCTCCGTGTTGGCCAAACCCCAATCGGCCGAGCCGCTGACCTGGATCGCTGCGTTGTTACCGGTGGTGCCTGTGCTGAAGTTGAGCTGCTTGGTTTTGGTGTCAAAGCTCACCGTCACACCAGAAATCTTGCGACCCGTAGTCGTTTCTACGATCCCATTGATTTTGTCTTGCAAGGCTGTGGCAAAGGCGTCAATGTTGGTGTAAATGGTGGGAAACGGCAGTTCGATGTTGGTGGCAATGCCATCGACAGAGACCAAAAAGTCTTTGTTGGCCGAGGTGACGAGCACGCTTTTGGTCGTGTTGATGGTCATGATGTCCCCACGCAAAACGGCCGGTAAGCTCGTTTTTCCGCGCAAGGCATCCGACGTTGAGGCGGCCACGCTCAGGTCATCCGAGGGGGCCAATCCCATCAGGGCGATGGCTTTGTCGTTGGCCTGCGAGATGTCAATGCTGGAGGTGTCACCGGTGGTGCCAGAGGCGATGGTGAAGGTGGCTTTGTCCGGGTCAAAGTTGACAGTGATGCCATAGCGTGCGTTTTTAACAAACTCGTTGATGTTCGTGGTGCTGGTGTCGTCCGGTGTGTCTGGCAATGAACCGAGGAGGTTGTTGATCTGTATTTCCAGACGGGTTGCCAAGGCCTGGGGGTCCGAGTCGCCCGGTTGTAAGACGTAGTTGATGGTTTGCGCTTGAGCAGCGCCGTCGACCATGATGTTGAAGCTCAAAGTGCCACTTGTTGCGCCCACCAGTGCCCCACCTGTGAAATTGGCCGTGGTCAATGGACTGCCCACGGCGGTGGCTGGCGATGAGGCCCGAATGTCCGTCAATTGGTCCAACGAAAACATCTCGGTGGTGCCTGAGCTGGGCACCACACGCGGATCACCCTTGGGCAAGACATCACCGTATTTGTTGACAAACAATTTGCTGCCCACGGCATCGGTCGCTTGCTGCAACGCAGGTTCGACCTGGGTGTCACCCACAAAAAAGTAGGTTTGCCATTTAGAGAACGGGCTGTCGATCGTGGCATTTTGGGTTTTGGCGTAGTACACCGTAGCCAAGTAGCCGTTGCCGCCACTGTCGTACACAGTCAGGGCGGTGCTTTTGTTGTAAGTGTTGGGGTTGGTGCGGTCAAAGTCGGTGGTGATCAAAGCCGAGTCGGCCGGTAAATTCAGGCCCAACTGGATTTTGGTGGTCTCCACAGCATCGCCAATTGTTTTGGGTGGAATGGTCAGTGGGTTGAGGTTGGTCAGGTCAGCCTTGCCGGACGAGTCGACCGATGCGGCCACCAAACGCTGGCCCGTGGAATTGACCACGTTGTTTTGGTCATTCAGGGTGAAGGTGCCGTTGCGGGTGTAGACGTCTTGCAGGCCATCTGGCGTTTTGAGTGGAAAGAAGCCGTCGCCCGTAATGGCCAGGTCCAGCGAGTTGCCCGATGTCGAGATGTTGCCTTGTGTAAATTCCTGGCTCACTTGCTTGAGCAAGACGCCCTGGCCGATGTTGCTGGACGATTTTTGCAGCGGCGAGGTCGAAAAAATATCACCAAAGTCGGCGCGCGATCGCTTGAAGCCTGAGGTGCCCACGTTGGCGATGTTGTTGGAGGTGACGGCGAGTTGGGAGGTGGCCGAATTCAGACCGGTGAGCGAGGTGTAGAAGGACATGCTGAAGGGCTCCGGGGTATGGGGGTAATGGGGTGTCTTGTGGACTCAAATGCCCACGCGCTTGACGTCGGTCAACAGCAGGGATTTGCCACCATCGACTTCCACGCTGACACTGCCGTCTGCAGGGTTTGTGGAAATAGCGCGCACGGTGGACAGGGTGCTGACCGGGACGTTGGTGTTTTTCCCGTTCACGACCGCGGTGGCGCTCAAGCGGTACAGGCCAGAGGGCACAGGGTTTTGTGCGGCGTCTTTGCCGTCCCACGTGAAGGGCGTGGTGCCAGGCATTTGCGGCCCGGCCGTGAGCTCTTGCACCAAGCGGCCTTGGCTGTCGAACACGCTGACCTGCACACCACTGGCGCCCATGGGCAAGTCGACGCTGGCATCCATGCTTCCCCCCTTGGTCAGATGGGTTGGCGAGTCCGTGATGGCCACTTTTTTGCCAATCAACGCAGCGCTGTTGAGCATGCGCTCGCCCGACATGGCGGTGACAAAGGTGTCCAAAGAGCCCTGCATGTTGGTCAGCGCTTCCAATTGCGAAAATTGCGCCAACTGGGCCACGAAGGCCTCGTTCTTGACAGGCTCCAGCGGGTTCTGGTTTTGCAGCTGCGCGGTGAACAAAGTCAGGAAATCCTGTTTGCCCATGTTTTCGCTGGTTTTTTTGGCGGCATCTCTCACGTCTTCGTAACGTGTGACGTTGCCCAGCAAGCTCGATGAGGTGACGGAGTCGGTGGCCATGGGGTGCTTTCGGGTCAGGCCTTGGACATGTCCAGCGTGCGCATCATCAGTTGACGCGCTGTGTTGATGACTTCGACGTTGTTTTGGTAAGAGCGAGCCGATGCCATCATCTCGACCATCTCAGTGACTTCACTCACGTTCGATTGGTAGACGTAACCATCCTTGTCGGCCAAGGGGTTGCGTGGATCGGACACCCGGCGAGGCGGGACGGAGTCGTCGGCCATGCGGTCGACCTTGACGCCACCCACATAAGGCGCGCCGCTGTGGGTCATTTGCTCGTTGATCAGCGCCTTGAAGATTGGGCGCTTGGCACGAAAAGCACCGGTCTCGTTGGTTGATACCGTGCCCGCGTTGGCCAAGTTGGAGGCGGTGGCGTTCATGCGGGTCAGTTGCGCGTTCAGCGCTGTGCCTGCGATGCCAAAAATATTGTCCATGCTCATGATCAGTCTCCTCGCAACGCTTTGCGAATGCCGCTCACGCGGCTTTCCAGAAAATTCAGCGTGGCCTGGTAGTCGGCGGCGGCTTTACCGTACTGGGCTTGTTCCACACTCATTTCAACGGTGTTGCCGTCAAACGAGGTGTTGAATGGGGTGCGAAACCGCATGCCGTCGGCGTCTATGCTTTGGCCCAGACCAAAGTGCCCGCTGTTGGTGGCCGTCATGCTGTTTTCATGTTGCTGTGTTTGGCTCAACACGGCTTTGAAGTCGATGTCACGCGCCTTGTAGTGCGGGGTGTCCGCGTTCGCAATGTTTTGCGCCAACACCTCAAGGCGGCGGCTTTTGACTTGCAAAGCCTGTTCATGCACGCCGAGTGCCTGATTTAACAAATTCATTGGGACTCCTTGGCAGGTGATGCGGGTTCGGTGTTCAGGGTCCGTCAAACTTTTGACGAGAAACGCTCAAGTAGAGCGGCTTGGTGTCGATTCATGCAAGAGTTGTGCCAAATGCTTTTGTTTTCTTTGGAATTAGCCCCGCAGGACCTTGCCGGTGTGAGCGGCAATTTAGCGTCCGTTGCCGCAGGCAGCGGCAAAGCTTTGCCGTTGCTCAACGCAGCGTCGCGGGCGAAGCCTGGGCTACATCCTCATACAGCCGCGTGATTTGGTTTTTGCTGGCGCTGCCCACGACCGCATTGGCCGGTGCGGGAAGAGGTGGCAGCAGGGCGTCGCTCAAGCGGTGAAGTCCGGCCAAAATCGAATTGCGTGTGATGGGGCCACGCGTGTCTTGCCCTACATGCAGGTAGCGCGCCTGCGGCCCTGCAATGGGCAGCGGTGCGTCGGGGCGCGTTTCTTTTTTGGCCGCAGGGGTCAGCACTGTCAGGTACAAATCGTCCAGGCCTACGGGCGGCCCGTTGACACGCAAACCCGCCTGCGAAAAATACCGATCCACCAAATCCAACTGCTTGAGTAGACCCATGCCCAAAATCGAGCGGGGGTTGTCCTTCAGGCCCACCGAGGCAGCCCCGCGATTTTCACCATCGCAAAACTGGATGATTCCGTGACAACTGCCATTGCTGGCCTGCGGGTTCATGCCGCCGCTTTCCATCAAAGTGAGGCGGGCAAAGTCATCGGGCTGAAAGTTGTAACGATCGGCCAGTGCCATCACCTTGTCTCGCACCGCGGACAGTTGATCGGATGGGACAAAGCCTTTGGCGACAGCACGGGTCAGGGTGCGCTCGAGCAGCGGGTGGTTGCCTTGGTCAGCAGCGTTGGCGAGCAACAAGGTAGGACGGGTGGCCAATGCATTGGCGGTCAGCGCAGGCTCGCCCGAAGCGTTGAGTTGCCTCACAAACTGGGCGCTTTTCGGATTCAAGTCCAGCGTGCCGGGTGGGTTGGCACGGGCCAGCGCAGGCATCTGCAGCAAAGCAAAGTCGATCTTTTGACCCGTCAAGATCAAATCCGGGTTCTTGATCTGGTTGTGCGCAGCGACTTGGTGAGCCAGACGCAGGGCTTGGCTGTCGGAGATCGGTTGCTGGTTTTGCCGGTAATGCGCCTTGACCAATCCGATCAAAGTGTCACCCCCTTGTGCCCGTATCACCGATGTGGGCGAGGCCACATCGGCCAGCACCTGCCCAAATGCCACCGACCGACCTGCAGCGGACAGGTCTGCGCCGCCACCCATAGGGGCAGAGCGGTGCAGCGCCGGCAGACTGGACAAAGGGGACAACAAGTTGCTCATGGTCGGGGTGGTTTCAAAGGGCGATGGTTTGGCCTGGTCTCGTTTTTGCTTGGTAGTTGGAAATCATGAACGCTGTCAAAACTTCCACACCGATGAAACTCACCATGCAAATGCTGTGCCGACTTGGCGATCGCCTCACAGTCCGGGTCCTCTGGCTGAGCCTGGCTCTCTGGTTGACCAGTCTCAATGCCATGAGCGCGCCGCTGGTTGTGCCCAACTCGGGGGCCCAGGCGCTGCATAAAGCGGTGATCACTTGGGTGGCGCAAACCCAATCGGTCCTGCCCGAAACCGTGGACATCGCCCCGATGGACCCGCGCATTCAAATCAAAGATTGCAGTCAAGCCCTCACCATGGACCTGCCCTTTGCCAGCACCCAAACTGTTCGTGTGCGTTGTCCAAAACCGGCTTGGCAGCTCTTTGTGCGGATCGCCATCACAGGCCCAACGGCACCCGCCGCCAAGCCAGCCCCCAGCCCAGCGGCTGTCCCCGTAACCGAGCCGCGGCAAGTGTTGGTTGCTGCCGTGCCCTTGCAGCGCGGCATGCAGCTGAGCGCCTCTCATGTTCGGCTTGCAGAAGTCGATACACCGGGCATGCCCGTGAATGTGCTCGAACATGTCACGCAAGTGTTGTATGCCGAGGTGGTGCGAGATGTGCGCCCCGACACCCCTTTGCGCAACCAGGACATTCGGCCCACTGTGCTGGTCAAAAAAGGCCAAATGGTGTTGATGTCCGTGGGTCAAGCCAGCGGTTTTAAGATTTCAGCGCGGGTTGAAGCCATGCAAGACGGTCGTTATGGCGAGCAAATCAAGCTAAAAAATCGGGAATCTGGACGTCTGCTCACGGGTCTGGTCAAGGCCCCCAACGAGGTGGAAGGCCTTTGAAGCCCCGTTCAGTGAAAAAAATGGAAAAAACAGCCCACTTCGCTCAAGTTCTAGAATTGGCTGTCGATTCTGAATACGAGCGAGGTCTCGGCTCATTGAACAGAGGCCAGAAAAGAGCACCATCATGACTGATCCCATCTCTAATTTCCGCCGGGTCGCCCAAATGGATTCGGCCAATCGCCAAGCGACCGCCAAGGTTCAGCAGCGTTCGTCTGACGCCGCGCCCGAAAGCCTTTTGAAGTCAACGCCAGCCCAATCTGACCAAGTCAAACTGAGCGAAGTTGCGCAAAAAGCCATGCAAGAACCTGAATTCGACCGCGCCAAAGTCGAGTCCATCAAACTGGCCATTCAGCAAGGTCAATACCCGATTGACTCGCGTCGCATTGCAGAAAACTTCATGGCCATTGAGAAAATGATCCAAGACTGAAATTTGTATGAGCAACCAGCTTTCAAACTCTGACGTGCCTTCACACGATGGCACCTTGGCTGCTGTGGTGGCCGCGGCTCCTCAGGATGCCGCCCGTTTGGCCGAACTGCTGGCCTTGGAGTTTGAAGTTTTGAAATCCCGTGACATGAATGGATTCGAGGCTTTGCAAGCCGAGCGCATCCAAATTCTCGAAAGACTGGCCTGGTTTGCCGAGTGGGCCTGCACGCAAAACCCCGTCCCGTCCGTCTGGCAAGACATTCAGCCCGGCCTGCAGCAATCCAAACAAGACCACCTGCGCAACATCCAATTGCTGCAACGCCAGCTCCAAGCCGTCAAAGGCGCATTGCAAGCCTTGCAAGGCGAATCGAATGTCTCGGTCGATCTCTACGACCGCTTGGGCCAAGTCTCTCGCCGCCAAGGGATCAGCCCCTTCCTTGACGCTTGATTTCATCAGGCTGGCTTTCAGCTCAGCCGCTATCGCGGGAATTCACAAAACTTTCCCCAAAAGCCCTTCCTTCGCAAGCAAACTTTTCGAATGCAGGCGTGTCCTGTGCAAAGCGCGACAAGGCCGGGGCAGGGCAGACGTTAGGATGCTCGGATGAACATTCCAACACCCCCTTTCATGCGCCAGGCCGTCATGGACCTGGAAGAGTCCCGCATCCGCGAAGTTGCCAATGCGGGCATGGGCCGCCCCGATGTGCTGGCCTTCTGGTTTGGCGAGTCTGACGAGGTCACGCCCGACATCGTGCGCCAGGCGGCCACCGATTCGCTGCAAAAGGGCGAGACTTTTTATTCTCACAACCTGGGCCTGCCGGAGTTGCGCGAGGCCGTGTCGGTTTACATGTCGGCCCTGCACGGCCCCGTTGCAGTGGACCGTTTGGCCATCACATCTGGCGGCGTGAATGCGCTCATGCTGGCCGCGCAAGCCCTGATCGACGCGGGCGACGAAGTGGTTGCCGTCACGCCCGTCTGGCCCAACCTCACGGCGCAGGCGCTGGTCATGGGCGCGAATTTGAAATGCGTGTCGCTGCGCCCGGTGGACGGTCAGTGGCAGCTCGACATGGCGGCGCTCAAAGCCGCCATCACACCCACTACGCGGATGTTGATCGTCAACTCGCCCAACAACCCCACGGGCTGGACCTTGAGCCGCGCCGAGCAGGCCGAGATCCTGGCGCACTGCCGCAGCACCGGCACCTGGGTGCTGGCCGACGAGGTGTACGAGCGCCTGTACTACGAAACCGACACGGCCAACGGCTGCGCCCCGTCTTTTCTGGATGTGGCCGAGCCGGATGACCGCTTGGTCGTGGTGCACAGCTTTTCCAAGAGCTTTTTGATGACCGGCTGGCGTCTGGGCTGGCTGGTGATGCCTGCCGCCATGACGCCCCACATGGGCAAGCTGATCGAGTTCAACACCTCGTGCGCATCGGTCTTCACCCAAAAGGCGGGGGTGGTGGCTTTGAAAAACACCGCCGACATCACACCCCGTGTGGTCGCGCACCTTAAAGCCTGCCGCGACACCCTGGTGCCCCTGCTGCAGGCTGTGCCGGGCGTTCAACTGGCCCCGGCCCGGGGCGGCATGTACGCGTTTTTCAGGCTCGACGGGCACCCCGACGCGGTGGCCACTGCTAAACGGCTGGTCGCCGAAGCCGGTCTGGGCCTGGCCCCCGGCGAAGCTTTTGCACCCGAGGCCGCAGGCTGGTTGCGCTGGTGCTTTGCCTCCAAAGACTTGGCGCGCCTGGCGCAAGGCGTGGAGCGGCTCAAGACTTGGCTGCGCCAAAACCCTTCGGTAGAGGTTTGAACAGCATGCTTCCATCCGGTCAGCTGAAAATTAACAATTTATATATGATTCTTTAAATGGTTTAATACGCTATTAAATATGCTTTATGAACAAAGTGGAACTCTTGCCCATACCTGTTTCGCGCAGCCTTGCCCGGCTGGGGCAAGCCATCTCCATGGCAAGGCGGCGCAGGCATTTTTCTCAGCTAGACCTGGCTGAGCGCATCGGTGCCTCGGTGACCACGATCAGGCGCATGGAGGCGGGTTACCCGGGTACGGCGCTGGTGCATATCGTCCGGACCATGCAGGTGTTTGGCGAACTGGCTCAGTTGGACCAACTGCTCGACACGCCCCAGGACCCGATTGGCCTGGCCTTGATGGATGAGCAGTTGCCCCAGCGCGTGCGCAAGTCGCGCAAGTCACCAGATTCCGGAGCGTTTTGATGGCTGCGCCAAGCGCGTTCAAGCCGGGGCATGTGCGCAAAACCCTGGATGTTTTTTTGGGCCAAGCCGAGAACCCGGTGGGGCGTCTCATTTTTGTCAAAGACGGACAACGCGAGTTTTCTCAGTTTGCATACAGCCCGCAGTGGTTGTCGAACCCACGCTGTTTTGATGTGTCCCCTGACCTGAGCCGCGTGTTGGGTTACCAACTGCACAAGCCACCCACCAAAAACGACAGCTGTTTTTGGGGGGCGCTGGCCGACACCGAACCTGACGCGTGGGGCCGACGGGTGATCGCGCGAGCGCATGCCAAAGCCCGTGCCAAAGATGCATCACTGTCACCCCTGACCGAGTTGGATTATCTGGCTGCAGTGGATGACGTCAGCCGCATTGGGGCGCTGCGTTTGCGCAGCGAAACTGGGGCCTACCTGCGCAGCGTGTCGGATGGCGAACGCAGCACGCCCGCGTTTTTGGAGCTGGAAAAAATCCTGAGCGCATCCCGCGCTGTGGAGCTGAGCCGGGAGACGGCCGAGGACCTGGCCTATTTGCAGGGCAAGGGCACATCTTTGGGGGGCATGCGGCCCAAATGCACCCTGCAAGACAGCGATGGCGCATTGTGTTTGGCCAAGTTCCCCAGTGTGGGCGATGAGCGTGCCGTGACGCGGGGTGAGGTGCTGGCCTTGCATCTGGCCCGTTTGGCAGGCATTGACAGCGCGTCGGCGCGTGTGGTGATGGTCCATGGCGATTCGGTCGCGGTGGTCAAGCGCTTTGACAGGACAGCTGAGCAACAGCGCATTCCCTACATGTCCGGAGCCACCTTGCTGCAAGCGCGTCGTGATGACGAGCATTCCTACACCGAAATTCTGGAGGTGATGCGTTCGAAGTGTGAGCATTTCACCATCGACGCCAGGCAGCTCTGGCGCAGGTTGCTCTTTAACCATCTGATCACCAACGTGGACGACCACCTGCAAAACATCGGCTTTTTGTACAGCGGCCACAACCTGTGGCGTTTGTCGCCTGCGTTTGACTTGAACCCGTTTCCAGACAAGGCGGCAGAGTCCAAAACCTGGTTGAGCGAGGACACGGGGCCGATCACGTCGGTGAGGCAATTGATGGCACAGGCGTTCCGTTTTGAGTTGTCGCCAGTGCAGGCCCAATCGGTTGTGGCAGAAGTGCTCGCCGCCGTTGTGAGATGGAAAGAGGTGGCCATGTCGGCCGATGTGGGTTTGCAGGGCGCAGACTTGGCAGATTTCAGGCCAGCGTTTGAACACGCGGCCTTGCAAGAAGCCAAAACGCTGCTGGCCCAGGGCTGAAACGAGCGCAGCGAAGGTCCCTACGGTTTTGGAGTCTTGAGCCGCTTGCGCCTGCATCGGCCTGCCGCTCGTGAGCCCTTGATTTTTGGGGCTTGGGTTTGGCAAAAATGGGTTTCACAAAAAGCTGAGCCTTTTGTCGTCTGGCTCGGTGCTGGGCTCGGTGCCCTGGTCAGCTTGCCTTAGTTGATCCATGAACGCATCGCACAGCGTGTTGCCGTCGTCGTTGAATTGCGTGCCCAGGCCCCAGATGCGGGTGTTCTCGGTCAGGGGGTAAATGCGCACGTCATCGGCGCGTTCGTCGATGAGGTCGCGCAGCTGTTCGATGATGTTTTCGACGTGTTGGCGCGTGCCCGCCAGCAGGTACACCGAATATTGCAATCGCACCCCCTCTTGCCGCAAGAAGCGCCAGACGCGCTGCAGCCGCCGTTTGTCACGGATGTCGTGGGCCAGCAGCCAGCGCTGGGCGTGGCTGTGGGGAATGGACTGCATGCGGTGGGTTTTGGTGGCCATGGTGTGAGACAACGTGTAGATGCTTCACAGCCAGTGGCTGCGCAGGAATTGTTCAAACGCGAACATCAGTTGCCCGATGCGTTGCTGCCAGTGGGCGGTGTGTCGCTCGTAGTGGCGAACGGCCCAGGGCGTGAGCTTGTCGGCCTCGGGCAACAGCGGCGCGTGGTGCAGGTCGGTGTGGGCGTGCAAGCCAATGACGCGGCCCAAGTCTTCGATCAAGTTGAGCCCCGGGCGGTGCCAGGCCAGCAGCTCGGGGGCGCTGGTGGCTTGGGCCAGTTGGGCTGCTAGCTCGTGTTGGGCCAGCAGGGCCAAAGCATCTACGGCACGGGCGCAGCCTTGGCTATGTTTCACAAAGTGGGCGTTGCACAGTGCAGCTCTGGGGTTGTGTCGGGCCGCGTCGGTGGTGGGCACGCCGCACAAAAGCAAGGTCTGGGCGGCAGTGGCGGCGTGTTGTTGGGCCAGCCAGTCGGCGTAGTGGGTGGGCCAGGCTTGGTCGTCCAGGGCGTGGGTCAGCAGCTGGCGCATGCTCGTTTCTTTGCGCCGAGCACCCAGGCACCAGCCCAGTGTTTCGCCTTTGGGGTCCACTTCAGCTCAGGGGCAGTGCACCGCTGTCACGCAGCGTTTTTTCCATTTTGGAAAGCTGTTGGATGAAGGTGTCCCCGATGGGCTTGTCGTCGCTCAATCGGGCATCGAGTTTGTCTGGAACGTGCATCTCGCCCATGGCTTGACGCAGCGCGTGGTGTGCCAAGGTATTCCATTCGGGGTCGTTGATGTCTTTGAGTGGCGCGGTCAGCGGGGGAAGTTGTTGTTGGCAGCGCCATGCCAACAAGCCCAGCAGGCCCAATTGCATGGGCGGCAGGGCGATGCTTTGCTGGTTGACGCGCACGCAGGATTGGGCGATGTCGATTTCAAGCTCGACTTGGTCCAGTGCTCGGTTGGCCGCTGACACGGCTTGGGCAAAGCCACTGTTTTGTCCGGTGATGCTGGCGGGCAGCAGTTTGCGCAGGCGCACAAAGGGGATGTCGCCCAGCCAAACTTTGGCGGTGCTGGCGTCCAGGGGGTCTTGGCCCGGTGCGCGGGCGGGGATGACGTGAGGCGTGGGGGTGGGGTAAAAAAATTCGGGCCTCGACTCGAAGGGGGCCGAGATCAACACATGCGAGAGTTTGTCTTGCGGGCGACCCCACAGGCTCATGGCGTAGCCCATAAAAAAGCCCATGGTTTTGCGCCCGCCTGCAATCGAGGCGTGGATTTCGGTGTTGTCGTCTTCGGTCATGCGGCGCACCAAGTCGGCAATGCCGTCGGCAGCACGTTGGTTGTCTTGGTCGTCGCGAATGTCCTCCAGGGGCTTGCCGTCGGGGTCTTGCAGCACTTCGATGTGCGATGCGTCAAAGGCGATGGAGGGCAGTTGCCAGTCGCGGCACAGGCGGTGGAACCAGCCGGGGTTGTCAGACAGCAGGGTCAGGCGAGCGTTGTCTGCGCCACGCTGTGTGGTGATGAGGCGGATTTCGTCAGGTATCCAGCGGGGTGTATGGCTCACACACAGGGCAAACAGCGTTTCAGTGACGATCTGCGGTGACAGGCCTGTCACGCAAATCAGGATACGGCGCTTTGGCTGGGGTTGTTTGGCTGCGTCGGTCTTGGCTTCAAAAGAATTCATGCGCAGAGTATGCGCAAAATTTTGAGTACTTTAGAGTTTGGCAAGCTTGCCGACTTGCCTTGAGGCTGGCTCAGCTTGTCAAGTCCTCGGGCGCTTCAAGCCGCTTGTACTTCGTCCCAGCGCGGGGGCTGGCAGCCTTGGCGGGCGCAGTTCAGAGCCGCAGCTTTCATGGCCAGGGCCAAGGTGGTGGCCACGCGCTCTGCCGCGCCATCGGGCTGCAGGGCCCAGTCGGCCAGGGTGTTGCCCCAGAAAGTGTCGCCCGCACCCACGGTGTCGACCACCTGGGTGGGTGGCACGGGCAGGCGGTGGCTGTGGCCTGCGATGTCCAGGTGCGCACCGTCACCGCCAAAGGTCAGGGCCACGCGGCTCAAAGCGCCCGTTGGCACGCTGACCCGCAACTCGCGCACCAAGCGGGCGGATTCGGCCAGGCGCACATCGGCAAAACCCATGGTCTGCAGATCTTCATCGCTGGCCTTGAGCCAGTCGGTCAGGGCGATCACGTCTTTCAGGGCGGCCACGTAAGGCGTCAACTCGCCCGCCACCTGGGGCCGCAGGTTGATGTCCACGCTGATGGTCCAGCCCATGGCGCGTGCGGCTTGCAAGATGGCCAGCACTTTGTGGTGCTCCGGCGGGATCAGCAGCAAGGAGCCGGTGTGAAAAATGCCCGGCTTAGGCTGCTCGCGCAGCATGGCCAGGATGCCGTCCACCGTGTAGTCGCGGTCGGCAATGCCTTCGCGGTAAAAGCCGTAACTCGGTTGCCCCTGATCGATCTGCACCACCGCCAGCGCCGTCGGCTGTGCGCTGGTGCCTCCGGGCAGTGCCACGCCATCACGCTGTAACTGCTGTGCCATGCCTTGGCCAAACAAGTCACGTGACAAGGGGTTGAGGTAAGCCACCGAGGCGCCGCGCAACGCGGCGGCACGGGCCAGGTTGAAAGGGCTGCCGCCCATGAGGGGCAAGAGACGGCCGTCGGGCTGGGCAATGCAGTCCATCAGGGCTTCGCCCAGGACAAAAATGGGTGTGCTCATGGCCGTTCTCAATGGGGGTGTTTATTTTTTGAGCAGGTGCTTGCGTCGCACCACGTCGATCCACACCGCGATGATCACCACCGCACCGATGGCCATCATTTGCTTGAATTGCGAGACTTCCATCAGGTTCATGCCGTTGCGGATCATGGTGATCAGCACCGCGCCCAGCAAGCTGCCCCAGATGCTGCCGCGCCCGCCAAACAGCGATGTGCCGCCCAAAATGACGGCAGCAATGGCGTCGAGCTCGAACATCTGCGCCATCTTGCCGCTGGACGAGTCCATTCGGGCCATGAGCACGATGGCCGCCATGGCACAGGCCAGGCCCGAGATGACGTACACGCCCAGCTTGTACCAGCGGATGTTGATGCCCACTTGGCGGGCCCCCATTTCGTTGGAGCCCATGGCGTACACATAGCGGCCGATCTTGGTGCTCGACAGCACGAAGGCCATCACCACAAAGAAGATGCCCGTGATCAAGGTCGGCATGGGGATGCCCAACACATCGCCGTAGCCGATAAAAGGGAAGGGGGCGGGCAAGCCTGCGTTGTCAAAGCCGCCGGTCAAGTCAAAGGCCAGGCCGCGCCAAAGCGTCAGGCCGCCCAAGGTGACGATGAAAGCCGGAATGCCCACAAAGGCCACCAGGTAGCCATTGAACAAGCCCACGGCTGCGCCAATGGCCAGCGCCACGAGCATGGCCAGATACGGGTTGACGCCGAGTTTGACCATCATGTAACCCGCCACCGCCCCAGCCAAAGCGGTGAGGGCACCCACAGCCAGGTCCACACCACCGGTCAGGATGACAAAGGTTTGTCCACCCGCGAGCAAGGCAATGACCGAGGCCTGCACCAAGATGTTGGACAGGTTGCCGGTGGTCAGAAAGTAGGGCGAGGCCAGGCTGAGCAAGACGCCCAAAACCAGCACGGCCACCAATGCGCCGTACCACTCTTGTCGGGTGATGGATTTCATAAATTCTCAATATTCATTGCGGGTTTTCTGTAGGAGCCCACCCCTGTGGGCGAATGCTTGCCGGGGCACAAACGCCCATTCGCCCACAAGGGTGGGCTCTTACATCCAAACGGAAACCCGGACCTCGCAGGTCCGGGCGGGCCATTTCTCGGCCTTGACTTATTTGGCCTTGACCTTCATGAACTGTCCCACGCCAGAGTCGGCTGCGAACTGGTCCACGTTGGCAGGCAGCACCAGGAAAGAGCCGGTGTCGATGCGCGCTTGGACTTTTTCGCCCTTGGCTGCGGCAATGGCGGTTTGCACGCCTACTTCGCCGATCTTGGCCAACATTTGCGCGGCGTTGGCTTGTTGCCAGCCGTCTTTCATCATGTCCAGGCCGCCGGGTGATCCGTCAAAACCCGCGATCATGACCGCGCCGGGCTTTTTGCCTGCGGCCATCAAAGCAGCCTTGGCACCCAAGGCACCACCGTCCCAAGCGCAGGCGATCACCTTGGCTTTGGGGTTGGCGCGCAGCGCCGATTCGACGCCGTTTTGGGCCATGGTCTGGTCCCAGGTGGTGGGCACTTCGACGATCTTCACGTTCTTGCGCACTTCGTTGAGCGCGTCCACAAAGCCTTTTTTGCGCTCTTGTCCGGTGGACTGGCCCAGGTCGCCGGTGACATAAATCACGGTGTCGCCGTCTTGGATTTGCTCGGCCGCCCACTTGCCCTGCACGTTGGCCGCTTTGATGTTGTCGGTGGCTACATACGAGGTGATGTTGGCACCTGTGATGCCGGTGTCCACCGCGATGACATGAATGCCAGCGGCCATGGCTTTGGTCACGGCAGGCGCAATGCCCGCAGAGTCCACAGGGGCGATGGCAATGGCGTTGACCTTGCGGGTGATCATGTCTTCGACGATGGCCAGTTGCTTGGACAGTTCGCCTTTTTCTGCGGCCAGCTCAATGAATTTGACGCCGGGCACGGAGCCCGCTTTTTTGGCCCCACCGTTGATCAGGGTCCAGCCCTCGTTGGTATTGCCGTTGGTGATGTAGGCAATCGTCAGCTCGCTGGCGGCAGGGGCTGCGGCTGCTGGCTTGGCTTCTTCTTTTTTGCCACAGGCGATCAAGGTGGCGGCGACTGTGGCGGCCAGGGCCATGCGGCCGAGTGTGCGTTTGCTGATCATGGGGTTTATCTCCGTTGTTGAGGATGTGTTCGGTCGTGAAAACTTGTTTTTTGACCGCCCACGAATTGGACGCGAAAAACTCGACTAAGTAAACCTAGTAGTTTTACTAATGTGTTTTGACGGTTGTTCGGGCATGCTTGCAGGAATCCAATGTGAAAGTAGCCGCCATGTCGACACCTACACCCGTACTCGAAATCCAGAAATTGACCAAGCATTACGGCGGCGTCAAAGCCCTGACCGATGCCCATTTCTGCCTGTTGCCCGGTGAGCACGCCGCCATCGTGGGCGACAACGGGGCGGGCAAAAGCACCTTTGTGCGCCTCATTACCGGGGCTGAATCACCCAACTCGGGCGGTATCCTGCTCGATGGAGCCTCGGTCCATTTCGAGTCCCCGCTGGACGCCCGCGAGCAGGGCATCGAGACCGTTTACCAAACCCTGGCGCTCGCCGAGGACCTGGATGTGCCCGCCAACATTTTTTTGGGCCGTGAGATCACGCGCCTGAATCTGGGGCCGCTGTCCATCCTCAATCACAAGGCCATGCGCGAAAAATCGGCCAGCATGCTGGCCACCACGGGCGTGAAGATTCAGGACATGTCCGAAAGCCTGCGCGGCATGTCTGGTGGTCAGCGCCAATGTGTGGCGATAGCCCGTGCGGCCGGTTTTGCTAAAAAGCTCATCATCCTGGACGAGCCTACGGCCGCCTTGGGTGTGCAAGAGACCGCCCGCGTGGAGGAAATCATCCAAGGTTTAAAGCAGCAGGGCATCCCTTTGATCATCGTCAGCCACAACCTGCGTCAGGTGTTTGATCTGGTGGACCGCATTTGGGTGTTCCGCCAAGGCCGCATCATTTGCAGCCGCCTGACCCGCGACACCAGCCCCCAAGAAATCGTCGGGCTGATCACCGGCGCCATTGACCCGGCAAGCCTGCGCCCTGAAGAGGTCGCCACATGCTGAAAGGGATCGACCCGCTGCTCACGCCCGAGCTGCTGATGCACCTGTGCGCCATGGGCCACGGCGAATGGGTGGCGGTGGTGGATGCCAATTTCACGGCCGACTTTTTGAGTCAGGGCAAGCCGGTGGTGCGCATCCCCGGCCACAGTCTGGAGCGCGTGAGCCGTGCCGTGTTGTCGGTGTTCCCACTGGCGGTGGATGTGACCCAGCCTGTGGCCTTTATGCGCGTGTGCGCCAGCCCCGAAGGTCATCGCACACCGGCCCAGCAAGCCGTTGTGGATCTGGTGGTGGTCGATGGTTTGACGCAAGAGCAGGTGGAGCCGGTGGAGCGCTTCGCCTTTTACGAGAAAATCAAAGGGGCCAGCCTGATTGTGCAAAGCGGTGAAGGCACGGCCTACGGCAACGCCTTGTTCTGCAAGGGCGTGATTCTCGTTTGACCAAGGCACCACAGGCTTTCATGAACAGCCCCACCTCCAGCTCAGCCATGCGCGGCTCCAACCACGTCGGCATGCGCCAGTTCAACGAGCGCATCGTGCTGCAGGCCATCCGCCACCACGGTGCCATCCCCAAGGCCGACTTGGCACGCCTAACCCAGTTGTCCACCCAAACCGTGGCCATCATCGTCGGGCGCTTGCTCGACGACGGTCTGCTGCTCAAACAAGACCGGGTGCGCGGCAAGATCGGCCAGCCTTCGGTGCCACTGTCGCTCAACCCGCAAGGCGCGTTCAGCGTGGGCATACAGGTGGGGCGGCGCAACCTGGAGCTGCTGGTGGCCGACTTTTGCGGCCGACCGGTCGAGCGCTTGGAGGTGCATTACGACTACCCCGACCCAGACCAGTTGTTCTTGTCTATGGCCCAGGGTCTGCAGACCCTTCAGGACCGCATGGGCGAGTTGTGGCAGCGCATTGTGGGCGTGGGCCTGACGGCCCCCTTGTCGCTGCACAAATGGGCCGACATCATGGGCGGGCAAGCTGCGCAAGCCCTGGCCCGCTGGGAACACATTGACCTGACGGCTGAAGTACAGCGTCTGACCCATTTGCCTGTGGTGTTTGCCAAGGACACCACCGCCGCCTGCGTGGCCGAGTTGCTGCAAGGCCATGGCCGCAGTGTGCGCAGTTTTCTTTATGTCTTTGTGGGCACCTTCATCGGCGGAGGTCTTGTGCTGTCGGGCCACATCATGAACGGCGAGCGCGGCAACGCCGGGGCGATTGGTTCCTTACCCGTCGGTCTGGCCTCCGCTCGCTCGGGCATGCCGCCCCAGTTGCTGCAAAAAGCCTCGGGCTGGCAGCTGGAGCAAGCCTTGTTGGCGGCGGGGTACAACCCCTTGCTCAAGCACGAAGCGGCCATCATGAACGCTGACTATGCCGAGTTGACCGCGCCGTGGATCGCGCAGGCCAGCCAAGCGCTGGCCATGACGGTGGCCAGTTCAGCCGCATTCCTCGACCTGGACGCGGTGGTGATGGACGGCTCTCTGGGCGCGCCGCTCATGAGTGCCTTGATGACCGCCACGCAAGAGGCGCTGAAGGCTTACCGTTTTGACGGCATGCATCAGCCGCAATTGTTGGCGGGCCAGGTGGGGGCGCACGCCCGTGCTTTGGGTGGTGCCTTGCTGCCGCTGCACAGCCAGTTTTTTCCAGACAAAGACATCTTTTTGAAGCAGGACGCCGTATGAAGTTCTACCTCGATTCGGCCGATGCCCGCCAATGGGTTTTGCCTGCGGGTTGCCCGCCCGTGCAGGGCGTGACGACCAACCCCACGCTGGTCATGCAAGCCGGTTTGCCGGTCAGCTTGGCCGGTTATCTGAAGCTGGTGTCGCAAGCCGGTGAGGCGCGTTTGGCCGAGTTGATGCTGCAACTGCCCCGCGCGGATGTGGGCGAAGCCGCGCAATGGCTTGAGGTGTTGCTGCCCGCTGCGGTGCAGTCCCGTGTGCGTCTGACCATCAAGCTGCCGTGTCATCCCGACTGGCAGCCGGTGTTGCGCGAGGTGCAAGCCTGGGGCGTGCCCACGTTGCTGACGGGTTTGTCCAATCCGGTGCAGCTGCTGTGGGCGCGGGCGCAAGGGGCCAGTTATGTCGCGCCCTATGTGGGCCGCCTGCAAGCCGACGGGCGCGATGTTTGGGCATTGATCGAGGCCTGCGTGGCCGTGCAAGCCGATGGCCTGCAACTGCTGGCCGCCAGCATCAAGTCGGCCGATGTGCTGTCGCGCCTGATCGCCTGCGGCGCGCATGCCGTGACGGTGCGCCCCGAGTTTGCGGCCGAGTTGGCCACAGATCCCCTCACTTTGTCGGCCATGGACCAATTTGACCAGGACGTGCTGACGAGCCAACAGGCCGTTTTGTAGGTCGGACCTTCAGGTACGACAGGGTGCACCAGCGCCTTTTGAGAAGCTCGCTTCACGACATGTTGGAATGTTGGACCGTAAAGTCACTGGTCTGCTGAGCTTTGACGACTTGAGGCCCGGCTTGCAGGGTTGGCTGCCTTGGGTGCCTTGGGGGATCACAGGCCCCGGTTGCGCGCCAGAGGAGGGTTGCGTGAGAAATACTGCAGGATGCCTCGCAGCAGTGCATCTGTGAGTTGCTTTTGGTAGGCCTCGCTGCGCAGCTTTTCTTCTTCTTCCGGGTTGCTGATGAAGGCGGTTTCGACCAGCACGCTGGGGATGTCGGGGGCTTTGAGCACGGCAAAACCGGCTTGCTCCACGCGGGGTTTGTGCAGCTTGCCCACACTGCCGATCTCGCGCAGCAAGCTGTTGCCCAGTGTCAGGCTGTCCTTGATTTGTGCGGCGGTACTCATGTCGAGCAAAGCACGTTGCACTTGGCTGTCTTGCCCGCCCAGATTCACGCCGCCGATCACATCGGCCTTGTTTTCCTTTTGCGCCATCCAGCGGGCGGCGGCGCTGCTGGCCCCGCCTTGGCTGAGCGCAAACACGCTGGCGCCTTGCGGCCGGGGGGTATAGAAAGCATCGGCGTGGATGCTGACAAACAGGTCGGCTTGTACGCGCTGTGCTTTTTGCACACGCACATGCAGGGGAACAAAGAAATCGGCGTCGCGTGTCAAAAAAGCCCGCATGGGGTTGCCGCTCACGCTGCTGGCGTTGATCCGGTCGCGCAGCATTTTGGCGATCTTGAGCACCACGTCTTTTTCGCGGGTGCCGCCCGGGCCTATGGCGCCAGGGTCTTCGCCGCCGTGGCCCGGGTCCAGCGCCACCACGATCAGCCGGTCAGTGCGGGGCAGGGTTGGTGTCCTGCCTGGGCGAGTCGGGTTGTCCATGAAGGGGCCGTCGCTTGCGCTCATGTCAGGGCGACGGGTGCTTGGGGCCGGCAGTGTCAAGGCCGCAACGCCGGACTGGGTTTGCCGAGCGATCAGGTCACCCAAGGGGTCGTTGACCGTGGGCGAGGCCCCGGGCAGCTTGCCAGCGGCAGACGGGGTTTGGGCCGCCATGCGCTCCTGGATCAGTTGCTCCAGGGGGTCGATGGCCTGGCTGGGATAGAGGTCGAGCACCAGGCGGTGCGCATAAGGGGCCACCGGTTGCAGGCTGAAGACCTGCGGCGCAATAGGGTGTTTGAGATCGATGACCAGACGCACCACGTTGGCACTGTATTGGCCCACGCGGATGCCGGCGATGTTGGGGTCCGAGGCCTGCACCTTGCCCACCAGCTCCCGCAAAGCGGCGTTCAGTTGCATGCCTTCGATGTCCACCGCCAGACGTGGCGGCGAGGCGATGAAGGTCTGTGTGCTTTGGATGGGTGCGTCAGACTCGAGCGTGACGCGGCTGTAGTCGGGTGCAGGCCAAACGCGCACGGCCAGCATGTTGGCCCCACGCGCCAGTTGGGCAGTGCCCAGGCTCAGCACCAGAAAACCTGCCTTGAGCAGGCGGCGGCGGTCAGCGCGCATGGTCTGGCACTCCTGCAAGGGTCCAGGCCTGCAGCCATTGCTGGCCAAGCGCCGTGCCCGCGCTGATGCGCACTTGGCGCTGGTCTTCGTCGATGGCCTCGAGCGCAATCACCCAGTCGGATGGGGGCAGTTGCCCAGCCACCTTGTCGGGCCACTCCATGAGTTTGAGGCCCGGCCCGGCAAAAATGTCGCGAAAGCCCGCGTCTTCCCATTCCTGCGGGTCGTTGAATCGGTAAAAGTCAAAGTGCCAAATCGGCCAGGCCGGGTCGCCCGAGCCCGCTTGATGCGGCTCAACCACGGCGTAGGTTGGGCTTTTGATGCGGCCCGTCACCCCGGCCGAACGCAGCAGGTGGCGCACGAAGGTGGTTTTGCCCGCGCCCAGGTTGCCACGCAATTCAATGCGGGCATCGCACCCGCCCGGCCATTGGCGCAGGCTTTGCGCCAGTTGCGTCGCAAAGGCCTGCGTGGCGGCTTCGTTCGGCCACAAGCCCTCCCAATGTGCTCGGGTGGCGGGGCTTTCTACAATCGGCGGGTGACTGCTGAACGTACTCAAATCGACCTTCTTGAACTGTGGCCCCAGATTCAGATCTGGGCGCGTGAGCTTGGATTGTCCCAAATTGGCGTGGCGGGCATCGATTTGTCCTCGGCAGAGACCGGATTACAGGCTTGGTTGGCCGCCGGGTTCCACGGCAGCATGGCTTACATGGAAAGCCATGGCATGAAGCGCGCCCGCCCGGCCGAGCTGGTGCCGGGCACGGTCAGCGTGATCACCGCCCGCATGGATTACTTGCCCGCGGACACGCCGCCGGACTGGCTGGCCCAAGAAACCGCCCGCAGTCTGCAGCCGGGCGAGGCGGTGGTGTCGCTGTATGCCCGGGGGCGCGATTACCACAAGGTTTTGCGCAGCCGCCTGCAAAAACTGCAGGACCGCATTGCCCAGGTGATTGGTCCCTTTGGCCACCGGGTGTTCACCGACTCGGCCCCGGTCATGGAGGTTGAGCTGGCCACCCGCAGCGGCTTGGGTTGGCGCGGCAAACACACCCTGGTGCTTAGCCGCGAGGCGGGTTCGATGTTTTTCTTGGGTGAGTTGTTTGTTGACTTTGCCCTGCCCGAAACGCCCGCCACATCGGCCCATTGCGGCCAGTGCACTGCCTGCATGGATGTGTGCCCCACCCAGGCCATCGTCGGGCCCTACAAGCTGGACGCGCGGCGCTGCATTTCTTATTTGACGATCGAGCACGCCGGGCCG
>JBIKHW010000363.1:0-3497 GCA_044361935.1 Limnohabitans sp.
TCAGTTTGGGGACACGCACCGAGCCGCCACCGCCCACAAATATGCCGCGTGTGCCTTCCGGCAAGGCGTAAAACGTGCTGTCGTCGGCGACGCGGATGTGGCTGGCGCTGGCCAGCTCCAAGCCGCCGCCCACCACCGCGCCGTGCAAGGCGCAGACCACGGGCACGCTGCCCTGCTCGACCGCGTTGAGGGCCACATGCCAGCCGCGTGAATGGTGAATGCCTTCGCCAGCGTCGCGCTCTTTGAGCTCCGACAGGTCGAGCCCGGCGCAAAAGTGGTCGCCTTCACCGTGGATCACCGCTGAGCGAGCCTCAGCGGGCAGGTTCTGGAACACATCGCGCAGCGCTTCGATCAAGGCGTCGTTGAGCGCATTGCGCTTGGCAGGGCGGCACAGCCGCACCACGGCCACAGCGCCTTGCATCTCCAGAGCCACGCCGTTGGCGGCTGCACGTTCCAGGATCGGGTGAGGAGATTGGGTCATCGCAAGAGGTCCTTGGCTGGTCTTGGCCGGGTGGCCAATAAAGTTATTACTGATAACCATATTGTGCGCAGACCCTGCCGCTTTGGCGCTTGGTGTTTACCCTAGTTGCTTGTGTCGTCTTGCCGTGACCCCCAAGGAGTGAAAGCCACGGCCGCAGCCGTCACCAAGCCATACAGCAGCATGGCCATCGCCACCAGTCCATAAAAATCGCCGGCTGTGCCCTGGTTTTGCGCCAACCACCAGCCCACACCTGCCACCAAGACCAGTCGCACCGTGCCGGCCAGCACAGGCCCAATGACCTGGCCTGCACCTTGTGATGCGAAGTACAGCGTCAGGCCCAGCCCAAAGAACGGAAAGGCCGGTCCGGCCGTCACCAAGTATTGCCGCGCAAAGGCCAGAACAGTTTCGTCCTGTGTGAACAGCCGTGCCCACACATCCGGTGCCAGGGTGACCAACGAACCGATCACCCCCAGGTTCAAGGCCGACAACCAAGCGGCCACCCAGGCCACGCGCCGCGCCCGGGCCACCTGGCCCGCACCCATGGCCATACCCACCATGGGCACGGCAGCCACGCCAATGCCAAAGGCAATGGGAATCAGCAAAAACTCCAGACGCTGTCCGATGCCGTATCCGGCCAGGGCTTCGGTGCCCAGCTGCGCCAGCAGGCCGGTAAAAATCAGGATCGCCAGCACCGACTGCACGGGTGATAAACAGGCCACCGCCCCGACCCGCAAGATGTCGGCCAACAAGCTGCGCTGAATCAAAAAGCCCTGCAGGTGCAGCGTCAAGCGCCCCTGGCTGCGGATGAGGTACCACAGAAAATACACCACGCCTGCGGCAGTGGCCAGGATGTGGCCCAGGGCCACGCCCACCATGCCCAAGGCAGGCACGGGACCCGCTCCCAAGGACAGGGCACCGCTCAATACGATTTGCAAACCAGCTATGGCCACCAAGGCCAAAGAGGGCGCACGCATGTTGCCCGTACCCCGCACGATGGAGGCCAATGTGTTGAGCAGCCAAACCAAAACTGCTCCGGTAAACAGCACTTGACCGTATTGCACGGCCTGCTGTTGCACCGCACCCCGCCCGCCCAGCAAGGCATAAAAATCGGGGCCCCAAAGCAAAAAGAGGGCACTGTAGAGCAAGCCCGCGCCCAGGCCAATGAGCAAGGCATGTTGCACCAGGCTTTGGGCACGCACCAGGTCCGAAGCGCCCATGGCCCGGCTGATGGCAGCCGATACGCCGCCACCCATGGCCCCGGCCGACATCATCTGGGTGAGCATGGCAAACGGGAACACCAGTGCCATCGCTGCCAGTGGTGTGGTGCCCAGGCGGCCCACGTAATAGGTCTCGGCGATGCCCACCAGCACCGTCATCACCATCGCCAGCACATTGGGTGCCGCCAGGCGCAGCAAGGTGGGCAGGATCGGGGCCGTGAGCAGCCTGTGCAGATCGGGTGTGCTCATGCCGAGGTCAACCTGGAGGCTTGGGGGCGGACGATTGCAAGAGCTGGTCCATGGGCCACTGCAGCAACTCGGCCAAACGGCACACCACCCAGCGCGCTTCGCCAGGCGTGACCACGGCGGGCTCGGTCAGCAGGCCGACTTCGCATTGCGCCAACACCAGCTCTTCGGTGATGCCCAGGGTGAACTGCATGGTGGCCGCTTTTTCCGTCAGCAGGTTGGCCAAGTCTTCACACAGCTCGTAGCGCGCGGCCAGATCGCGCAGGCCCAAGGTTGGCTTGACCTTGCCGGGCGGCACGTACAGCGCCATGAAGGATGAGGGGATGTCGATCTGGAATTCTTGGGTCATGGTGTGGGCAGGCGTTCTGTGGGTGAATTAACGCACAGACGCGGCGACGGGGAATTTTTAAATTGGGGGCGACGTTGGCTATGGGTTGAATCTGTCTCGTTGGACGGAGCCTAGGCTGGCGCTTTGTCTCACTTTAGAAGGAAGCTATATGCGAAACACATTGTCTGATTTGACCTTTGCTGTGCTGGCGCTGTCTGCGGGCCTTGCCTTGGCGCAAGACCCGGGCGGACCGAAAACCCGAGAAAAGGTGCGCGCCGAATTGATGGAGGCTATCCGCACGGGCAACATGCTTGCCAACGACGAAACAGGGCGGATGCTCAACGAGGTCAATCCTTCGGCCTATCCGCCCAAAGTGGTGGTCCCGTGCAAGACACGCGAGCAAGTGCGCGCCGAACTCGATGAGGCGCGGCGCACGGGTAACATGCTGGCCAACGACGAGAGTGGCTGCATGCTCAACGAAATCAACCCGTCGGCATACCCGCCCAAGCCCGTAGTGCCCTGCAAAACCCGCGAGCAGGTGAGGGCCGAACTGGACGAAGCCAAACGCACTGGCAACATGCTTGCCCCTGACGACAGCGGCTGCATGCTCAAAGACTTGTACCCGGACCTCTATCCCAAGAAGTGAGGCGCAGTGTTGGCCTAGTGGGCGGTGTGGCAGCGCTGCCATCAAACCAGCAGTTGCCACACCAGCCCCAGCGCCGTGCACAGGCCCAGCAGCTTGAACACGCTCAGCTGACGGCGGATCAGCAACCAGGTGGCCAGCAGCGTCAGGGCTAAAGCCCCCAGATCGGGCAGCATGTGCCAGCCCCCCGGCAGCCAGGTCTGGCGTGCAAAGACGCCTGCCAGGTGCACGATCACGCCGATCACGGCAGCCGTGATACCTTGCAGGGGGCCCGCCAGCGAGGGCATGTGGCGTGTCGACTCGACCAGCGGGCCGCCCGCCAAAATGAATACAAACGAAGGCAGGAAGGTGAACCACGTCACCACGCAAGCCGCCACGATGCCGCCCAGCAGAGGCTGACCGAACAAGGCCTGGCTGTGCCCGCCCAAAAAGCCCACAAACGCCACCACCATGATCAGCGGTCCTGGCGTGCTCTCGCCCAAGGCCAGACCGTCCATCATTTGCGCCGCGCTCAGCCAGCCGTACTGCACCACCGCCGCTTGTGTCACAAAGGGGAGCACCGCGTAAGCGCCACCAAAGGTG
>JBIKHW010000027.1:0-17509 GCA_044361935.1 Limnohabitans sp.
CATGTGCGTGAGCGTGTGGCCCAGCCCGAACGCCAGCGCGATCAGGCCCAGGCTCAGCGCCCACAAGCCTACCCCCATGGCCAAGGTACGCACCAAGCGCGGATGGGTGTAATGCGTGTGCACAGGTGGGGGCGTGTCGTCGTCTAGCCAAGCGGGGGCTGCCCTGTGCGCCTCGGTTGGCCTGGCTTGGCTCGCTTGGGGCGGTTGGCTGATCTCAACCCTGTTAACGACGATGGCTGGCGCATGGTGAGCTTGGGTTGTGGCCTGACGGCCCACTGCGGGCCGCCGCGACATGTAAAAACCTGTGGCCGCCGCACCCGCAATGATCCACACAAAGGGAAGACCCCAGAGCATGCCGAGCAAGGAAAAAATGGCCAGCGCCCACAACCAGCGGGCCTTCAGGGTGCGCAGGGCCATGCGGTGTGCCGCTTGCAGCACCAGCGCGGTCACGGCGGGCTTGAGGCCCCACAGCAGCGCTTGGCCCCAAGGGTGTTGCCCCCAGGCCGTGTAGACCCAGCTCAGCACAATCAGCAGCACCAAAGAGGGGAGCACAAATAACGCTCCGGCTGCGATGCCGCCGCGCGTGCCGTGCATCAGCCAGCCGGTGTAAGTGGCCAGTTGCTGCGCCTCGGGGCCGGGCAGCAGCATGCAGTAGTGCAGCGCGTGCAGGTAGCGTTTTTCCGAGATCCAGCGGCGGCGCACCACCAACTCTTCGTGCATCAGGGAGATTTGTCCGGCCGGACCGCCGAAGCTGATGCAGCCCAGCCAGAACCAGAACTTGATCGCCGTTCTGAAGCTGGGCACATGCGGTGTGTCCGATGCTGGCGGTGCGTTCATGCCTGCTCAAACTGGGTGCGAAATGCCTGCACAAAACCAGGCGTGCCACTCAAAGTAAGGCTCAGCGAGAGGTTTTGCGTGTCGATCGGCTCGGGCAAAAGGCTCAATTGCCCGGTGCTGGGCACAAAGCGGGGTGTGGCCACTTGGGGCTTGCCACCGTTTCTCAGCAGCGTGACTTGCAGGTCAAAGTCCCAGTTGGCACCGTTTTCCAGCGGGCCGGGGCCTTTGTGGTCAAAGTCGTGTGCCCACCGCAGCACCTGCGCAACCTCTTGCAATAAAGCCTTGTTGTGTTGGGGGGCAGGTTGCGCCAACGCATCCCAGCAGACCACGCCCTCTGCATCCTCGCTGCAGTCAAAATCAAGTAATTGCAAATTCATCAGCCAACTCCATCCCGGAATTTTCTTTCCGGCTGCCCGATTGTCGCTGCCGCAGGCGCTGATTCTTCAGATGGCTCACACCGTGGCAATCGGCGTGGCCGGTGAGCCAATGGCCCCAGGCAGGCGCAGGGGCGGTGCCGTGAGCAAAAAGCGGTGGCGGCCCTGCTCGCGCAGCCAGTTGGCCAAGTGCGTCAGGTGCCAGATCTCGCCCAGGTGCACGCCCAGCTTGAACAGGCAATGCTCGTGCAAGGGCAAAGCCGCGCAGCTGCCGGGACGGGGCGATGCAGGCAAGCCTTCGACGGCGTAGTTGTCGGCGATCAGCGCCACCAAGCCCGAATCGGTGATCCATTGCAGCAGCCGCTCGTCGCGCCCCTCCAGCACGGCACATGAGTTTTCCACCGCACGCGGGTCGGGCTGTTTGTTCATCTCCAGCAGCATCTGCGCAAAGCCGGTGTGCAGGCACACCATGTCGCCGGGCTCCACCACCACCTTGTCTTTTTTCAGGATGTCCATCAACAGGTCGTAACCCACCCGCACCCGCTCGCGGCCCAGGTGGGCATGCAGGTCGATCATCACCGCGCGGCCCTGCACGCAGCGCTCGGACATCTTCTCGATGCCCAAGGCTTTGGCCGAAGAGGTGGATTCGCGCGCGATCTCCGGAAAACCAAAAATGCCAGCCCCCGACCCACTGCTGGGCCCCACCACATCGGTGCCTGCGCGAAAGCCGTTGTAGTACACCGGCTCGGGCACACCGTCGCCGTTGGCGTCAAACATCGAGCCCACATGTGCCAGGCTGTCCCACTGGGTGCTGTACTGCAAATGCAGGATCACCAGGTCGTCACAGACCACATCGGTGCAGACCGGGTCGTCGCACATGAGTTGGTAATTCATATTGGCTTTACCCTCGCGCAGGGTGGGGCGCAGCACAGGCGGCAGGCGCCTGGGGTTGAGCACGTTGCCACCCGGAAAATCCAGCGGCAGGCTCAGGTTGAAGGTCTGCCCCGTGCGCACCTCTTGCATGCCCTGCAGCACTTTCTCGGGCGTCAACAGGTTCATGCGACCGAATTGGTCGTCAGGGCCGAAGTCGCCCCAGTTCGAGCCTGGCGGGCGGTGTTTCCAACGGGGAGAAGAAGACATGAAGGACTCCTGTGATGACGGCCTGAACTCAACGCCATACCGCGCATGCCACGCATCTTGTGCGCTGGGCAGCTGGCTTTGTGTCACCGATCTGACTGCGAGCCGCTTGGCCCAAACTGGCGCAGGCTTGGGGTCGATCACGCCTCGGTTTGACCTTGAAACTCACGCCAAAGCAAATAAAGTCCGCTGCCCACCACCACCAAGGCACCCAGCACCACGGCCAGGTCGGGCACCTGATCAAACACCAACCAACCGAGTACGGTCATGTAAAGGATTTGCTGGTACAAAAACGGTCCCAACACCGCCGCCGAGGCATAGCGGTGCGCCACGGCCACAAAGTAGTGGCCAATGCCGCCGCACAAACCGGCCAGCGCCATCACGCACCACTCGAGCAGCGTGGCCGGTTGTTGCCATTGCCACAGCGCAACAGGCGTCAGCACCAAAGTCGCCACCACTGCCGAGGTCATTTGCGTGGTGGCCGGGTTTTCGCTGCTGGCCAGGTAGCGCGTCATCATGTTGAAGAGCGCATACAAAACCGCATTGAGTGCCGACAGCAAGATGGCCGGGTGAAAGCCTTGGCTGCCGGGGCGGATGATGACCAGCACACCCGCAAAGCCCACCGCAATCGCCAGCCAACGCTTGGCATCCAGCCGCTCGCCCAACCACCAGGCCGACAACAAGGCAATCAAAATTGGCACGGAAAACTGCATGGCCCCGGTCTCGGCCAGCTGCAAATACTGCAAGGCCCAGAAGTTCAGGCCGGTCATGGACGCCAGCATCAAGCCGCGCAGCAGCTGCAAACGCGGGTGCCGCCAACGCAGCAAATCACCTTTAATCGACGGGGCAAACACCGCGATGGAAAACAGCGAATGCGTGAGAAAGCGCATCCACACCACCTGCATCACCGGCAGGGTGAGCACCAGCCACTTGGCCGAGGCGTCGAGCACCGCAAACATCAAGGTGGTGACCGTCACCAGCGCAATGCCGATGCGGCGGTGCCGGGCGCTGTCGCTGAAAAGTTGACTCATGGGTTGGGTCAGATGCCGCCGGGCTCAGCGCTTGGGCGGTGACTCTAGCCCGCCTGTGTAAAAGCGGTTAAAGGTGGGGGAGATGACAAGTTCGTTGATGCAGGTGCGAGCGGGCATCTGCGCCACAAACAAAATAGCCTGACCCATATCTTCGGCCTGCACCATCAATTCACGCTGCTCGGCAGAGGGCGGCACGGGCCGCTTGTCCAAAATTGGCGTGGCCACTTCGCCGGGCAAAAGCGATGTGGCGCGGATGCCGTGCGTGCATTCTTCCATGTTGATGGACTCGGTCAGGGCCAGCACGGCGCGTTTGGTGGCGTTGTAGGCCGGGCCCGTCAGCTTGGACGCATAAAGCCCCGCCCAAGACGACACGTTGATGATCAAGCCGCCTTGCTGCTGGCGCATCGCGGGCAGGACCGAGTGCACGCAATAAAACAGGCCCGACAGGTTGATGGCCACCACATCGTCCCAGGCCTCGGGCGTGACCACGTCGAAATTGCGCTGTGTGGCATTGGTGCCCGCACTGGTCACCAGAATGTCGATGCGCCCATGTTTGTCCAGAATTTGCTGCGCAGTCGCCTTGACGGCGTGCTTGTCGGCCACGTCGAGCAGCAAGGCCTCGGCACTGCCAATGGCCTGCAGCGAGGCCAAGGCGCTGGCATTGGTGGCGGCATTGCGCCCCGAAATCACCACATGGGCCCCGGCTTGTGCCAACGCCATGGCCCCGGCCAGCCCGATGCCGCTGCCCCCGCCGGTGATCCACGCGATTTGGCCTTTAAGAGGTGTGGTCATGGAGGGCTCCTGTTCAAGTGCTTGTTGGGGACTGCCCGAGTGGGCCAGCGCTGCCGATCGGGCAAGCAATGCCTGTATTTAAGCAGCCTTTGCGTGCCGGCCTGCTGCTCAGGTGACAAGGGTTGAAAAAGAGGGCAGAGCCCCTTGTTCTGTGCAGACTCCCCAGCGAGCACAGTTTTAGAGTCTGGGGGGTATGCAGTTTGCGTATGATCCGTATTCTGAATGGATGGACAGAACATGACCAATTTTGCAGCCCAGTTGAAAACCGAAATCTCACGCCTTGCCAAAAAAGAAACACGCACACAAGCGGCGGTTCTGAAAAAGGCCCAAACCAGCCACCGCGCCGAGATTGCCGATCTCAAAAGGCGCGTCGCCAGTCTAGAAGCCGTGGTGCGCCGCTTGGGCAAAACAGCCCCTCGCTCCATCGCGCCGCATCAAGAAGAGAACGAGCCCCAGGGCTTGCGCTTTCGCGCCGATGGCTTTGCGTCCTTGCGCAAAAAATTCGGTCTGTCTGCCGCGCAGATGGCCATCTTGCTGGGTGTGTCCAACCAGTCGGTCTACCACTGGGAGACGGGCAAGTCCAAACCCCGCGCCGCTCAGCTCCAAGCCATCGCAGCCGTGCGCAAGTTGGGTAAAAAAGAGGTGGCACAGCGCTTGGCAGCGCACGCACAGGAGCCTGCTGCGAAATAAGGGGTTGAATGGGCGAAGAGGCCCGAAGTTCAGCAGTGCATTGGGCGGTCGGCACCCACTTATCAAGCCTGAACTGCACGCGCTGTCAGTGACGCCCCTCATTTTGGTTGTAGCGCATGATGCGCCCGTGACGGCCTTCTTTGTCGCGCTCGATGTCGTAGCAATCTCCCGCAGGGCCGGTGCGCCGTCCCAGCAAGGGGGCCAAAAGGGCGTGGTCTTGCGCGTCCAGGCGCAAAGCCTCAATGCGTTGCGTGGCAGGCAGGTGACGCGTTGAAGTGAAGCCCATGATGGCGCTGCCCACTTGGGGGCGGTCGATCACCCAGCGCGTGGCCACATCACCCAGGCCCACGCCATGGCGCGTAGCGATGGCTTGCAAGGCTTGCAGCAGTTCCTGAAACAGGTCCCAACCACCAAAATCTTCGATGATGAGTTTGTACTTGGTGTGTGAGCGGTTGGCCAATGGTTCTGTGGGCTCGGCTTGACCCAGCCATGTTTCGCTCAGCAAGCCACCGGCCAGGGTGCCATAGCACAGCAGTTGCACACCGCGCTCTTGGCATAGCGCGATAAGCCCTTGGTCGGGGCGGCTGTCCAGCAGGGAGTACTGCACCTGGGTGCTGACCAGCGGGATGCCCGCGTCCAGTATTTCCCGGGTCAGGGCGGTGTTGAAATTGGTCAAACCCAAGTGTGCGATTTTGCCTTCGCGGCGCAGATCGCTCAGAATGTCCAGCGCTTGCACATAGCCCGGTTGGGCCAGGTTCCACCAGTGAAACTGCACCAGGTCCAACTGGTCCACACCCAGCCGTTCCAGCGAGCGGTCGATGATCCCGGTGAGGTAGGCGCGGTCGCAAGACGTCAGCCGGTCGTAGTCGGGCACGCACTTGGTGTGCACCTGAAGCTTGGGTGCCAAGTCCGGGCGTTCGCGCCGAAACCGGCCAATCAAGGCTTCCACGCCGATATAGTGGTCGGCGCAGTCAAAGGTGGTGAGCCCGGCCTCCACGAAGGCGGCCATGTCTTGCACGGCTTGCACTTGGTCGACCTCGCCGTGGCCGCCAGCCAAGTGCCAGCAGCCTTTGATCAGTCGTGACGCGCGATAAGCCGGTGCCAGCTCGGTGGTGGAAATGCTCATGGGTTTTTGGAGGGATCTTGTAAAGAAGTGGCCAAAGGCTCTGCGGTGACGGCCGCATGGCTAAACTGCCGCGTGCCGCAGCGCCGGATGACAAAGCGGGCTTTGCAATTCGGATCGGGGCATGCCACGCGGGCGTCAGTGCTCATCCAGTCGTTGGGGTGGCAGGGGCGTTGCTTGGCGGGCAAGATGGGCAGCAGCGCGGCCAGGGTGTAGATGGACCAGCTTTGCCCCGGTGGAAAATGCAGCTGCTCACCATGCAGCTCGAAGTGGTCGCCGGCTTTGGCCTTGCACCAGCAAGGACCATCGCCTTCCCACTCCACCCGCAGGTCGAACAATTCAAATGCGTCGTCGCCTGCGGGCTGGCTCATTTGGTCACGCCCAACTCGCGCGACACGCTGGTAATGAGGCCACGGTATTCGTCCAGCGCTTGTTTGGCAGCAGGCGATTTCTTGCCAGCCTCAGCCAGCCATTCGTCTTGCACAAAAGCCAGCTTGCCGCGCAGCTCTTGCAACAGGGGGCCTTGCACAGGTGTGACCTTGACTCCTGCAGCGGCCAACTGGCGGTCGGCGTCATCTTCCTTGGCCTGCCAGACGGCGGCAAAGCGGCGCACCATGGCTTCACCCGAGAGCTTTTCGATGGCCGCGCGGTCGCGGGCTTCCAGGGCCGCCCATTTGGCTTGGTTCACCACCACGAACTGGCTGGAATGCGCAAAACCACCCGGCACATAAGACGCTGTGGGCATGTGCTGGGTCATCTTGAAGGCCACCACGGTTTCCTTTTGCTGGAACATGCCCTGGATCACTCCCCGCGAGATTTGCTCGTAGGCTTCTGACAGTGGCGAGGAGATGGGCGTCATGCCCAGCGAACGGGTGATTTTTTCGACCGTGGTGCCGGGCACGCGGATCTTGATGCCGCTGACCGCGTTCATGGAGGTCAAAGCATTGGCCTTGGTGAACAGTTGGTACGAACCATTGGTCCACAGGCCAAGCAACACCGTGCCCTCGTGCTCATTGGCTTGTGCAAAGTGTTTTTGGTAGGTGCGCCAGTAAGCCAGCGAATTGACTACCGCGTGGTCGGTGGTGAAGGGCAGCTCGCCCATTTCGGTGAACTTGAAACGGTTGGGGGTGTAAGCGTGCACGCTGAAGGCGATGTCGGCCACGCCGTTTTTGACCAGATCAAAGTGGGCTGGCGGCGCACCCAGTGCGGGCAGCACTTGGATCTTGACGCGGCCCTCGGTGGCCTTTTCGACATCGGCGGCCCAAGGCTGGATCATTTCGGTGACCACATGGTGGGTCGGTGGCAGCCAGTTGGAAAAGCGCCAGACAGTTTGGGCCTGCGCAGCGAGCGCGAAACTGCCCAGTGCAGTGATCAGCAGTGACTGGCGCAGAAAACGGGGTGTGACCATGGGAAAGCTCCTTGGGTTGAGGTGGACGGAGGGGAGAAGGGTTAATGGAAGGCTCAGGTGATGGAGGGCAGCCACAGCGCAATGGCAGGCACAGCGAGCAAGATGCCCAAGCGAATCACGTCCGCCGCCACAAAGGCGCTGGCACCGCGAAACACCACGTTGAGCGGGACCGATGGAATTTGGCTGGCGAGCATGTAGACGTTCATGCCCACGGGTGGGGTGATCAGGGCCACTTCGATGAGGGTGACGATCAGAATACCGAACCAGATCGGGTCGATGCCATAGCTCACCACCCAGGGAAACACAATGGGCAGTGTCAGCAACAGCATGGACATGCTTTCCAGAAAGCAGCCCAGCACCAAATACATGGCACAAATGATGAGGAGAAACTGTATGGCCGACAGGTCCATGCCTTGCAGCACGCCGCCCAGCCAAGGGGTGAAGCCCGAAATGGTGATGTACTTGGACAAGACCAGTGCGCCGATCAGGATAAAAAACAAGCTGGTGGTGGTGACCGCTGTCTCGCGCAGCACCTGGGCCAGCATTTTGCGAGTCAGTCGTCCGCGTGCCACCACGATCGCGAAGGCCCCTGCAGCGCCGATGCCTGCCGCTTCGGTCGGGGTGAACCAGCCGCCATAAAGCCCGCCAATCACCAAACCGAACAAGAGGACCACGCTGCCAATGCCACGCAAGGAATGCAAGCGTTCTGTCCACGTGCTGCGCTCGCCTGCCGGACCTGATTCGGGATGACGCCATGTGTAAACCATGACCGCGCCCACGTACAACAAGGCGCCCAGCAGGCCCGGCAATACACCGGCGATGAACAGCTTGCCGATGTCGGTCTGGGTCATGATGCCGTAGACCATGAGCGCCACACTGGGTGGAATCATGATGCCCAAGGTGCCGGCTGAAGCGATGCAGCCTGTGGACAATGCATCGCTGTAGCCGTAGCGTTTCATCTCGGGGTAGGCCACGCGGGTCATGGCGGCCGATGTGGCCAGGCTGCTGCCACAAATGGCCGCGAAAGCCGCACACGCCAGCACGGTGGCAATCGCCAGACCGCCGCGCAGATGCCCCACAAAGCGGTATGTGGTGCGGTACAGCTCGCGAGAGATGTCGGCCTCGTTGATCAGGTTGCCCATCAGGATGAACAAAGGCACCACCGTCAGCGAATAGTTGTTGACGGTGCTGAAGGCGGTTTCTCCCACCATGAACAAGGTCGGGCTCCAGCCCAGAACACTCAGGCACCCCACCACGCCCGTGACCAGCATGGCCACGGCAATGGGCACTTCCAAGGCAATCAAGACCAGCATCACGGCCATGGCGATCAAGGTGGCGGTCATGCAGCCCCCCCGACGCGGCGCTTGGACCACAAGGCCATCACCGCTGAAAGCGCCATGCTCAAGGCGCCAAATCCTGCCACCCACGACAGTGGAATGTCGATGTAGGGTGCCCGGTCGCCTGCTGCGCCGACCCTCAGCATGTATTGAAACAGTGCCCAGGCCAGATAGGCCAGTGCCACGCAGCTCAGGATCTTTCGAAGTTCACGCAGCGTCCGCACCAGGCCATTGGGCGCAGTTCGCCACATTTGCAAAATGCCGGCTCGGACATGTTCATCTTGTGCGGTCACCAGGGGCAAGGTGGCGTACACCAGCAAACCCATGAGCAAGGCCGTCAATTCGTAAGCCCCGGTGATGGGGCGACCTGCGATGCGCAGAACCACATCCAGAAAGGCCACAACGGCCATGGCCGCAAGCACCCAAGATGCCACATGGACAAACCACAAAGCGGGTCGTGGCGCTGCTGCAGGCATGGGGTCGGTTGGGTTGGAATTCATGCACTCACCATAATGTGATCACATAATACGACATGCCCTACGAACAAAGCAAGCGTGGATATACTGCCCCATGGCCCGACCCCGACGTGATGCCCCCAGCCCAGAATCCCTGCGGTCGCCGCTGCCGGTGTTGCGACCGGTCTCGTGCGATTCGGTGCAGGACCGCATCTATGCCGAGCTCTCGGATGCCTTGATTTGTGGACGCCTGCAGGGTGGGCAAACCCTTCAAATCAGGGACTTGGCCGACGCGTTTCAAACCAGTGTGATGCCCGTGCGCGAGGCCTTGAGGCGCTTGGTGGCCGAGGGCGCTTTGGAGTCAGCGACCCAGCGACCCGTTCGTGTGCCGCACCTCTCGGTTCAGCGGTTGGACGATATCCATCAGGCGCGGCTTTTGGTGGAAGGGCATGCCGCCGAACGGGCTGCCGAGCGTGCGGATGATCATTTGCTGGCCGCACTTGAAGTGGCCGATGCCGAGTTTTCGCACGCACTTCAAACGGGGAATGTGGAGGCCGAATTGCAGGCCAATCGGCGCTTCCATTTCACGCTCTACGAGGCCGCTCAATCACCCACCTTGTTGTCGATGATTCGCAGCCTGTGGCTGCAAAGCGGCCCTTATGTGCGTGTGGCCGTGGCCCACCACAGGCCCGAGCAGGGTGCTCCGCGCACTTTGCACCACCACGGGCTGATGCAGGCCGTAGCGCAACGCGATGCGAAAGCCGCACGTCGGGAACTCGAAGCTGATCTGGATTGGGCCTGGCGCTTGATGCAGGGCAAGGTGGGCCTGCACGCAGAGGAACCAGGGAAGGTGTGACGCCAAACAAAAAGCCCACCTTTTGGGTGGGCTCTGTGCTTTGTTGATTTGGCTCCTCAACCTGGGCTCGAACCAGGGACCTACGGATTAACAGTCCGGCGCTCTACCGACTGAGCTATTGAGGAACAGCTTTGAATTATAGAGCGACTTTTAGTCCATTTTGAGAGGGGCCGCAAGTTTTTCGAAAATTCTTACCCTGTGATTTGGTGGTGTGGCAGCAGGGGGGATTCTGTTTGGCAATCAATGCGCGCGTTTTGCGGGACTAGACCCGTATGCCACCAGCAAGGTTGCTATTGAAGAACCCAGCAGGGCTCCGGCAAAAGGGCCGAGGGTCGGGGTGTTGTTTGGAAAGCTGGCAAGCAACAGTCCAGTCATCCAGTCGCCGGTCTCGATCCAGCCGGGCACCACGGCGCCGATGAGTCCGGCTATGCATCCTGTCATGGCGCTCAAGGGTGTCATTCTTTTCCAGAAGCCCAAAAGGACCGGGATGACGGCGGTTGCACACAGCAAATCAGCCACCAAAAAAATGCGCAAGACGGATATCCCTTCGAGGGCAACCAAGAAGACGGGGATCATCAGAAGGACCGTGAGCCATCTGGCTTGTCGAATGGTGGTGGTTCCGGTTTGATGCCGGAAGGTGAGCAAAAGCGATGCGAGCGCATTTTGCAAGGAATCCACTGAAGAAGCCACCAGCGCGGTGGCCAAGACCATGACGATCGCTGCCAACCAGGGACTGGTGCCGCCGATCAGCACAAAAAAAGGCGCAGGTGGTTGACCGGGGTCTTTGCCAAGCATCACGGTGAGCATGCCCAAACCGCCGATCACGGCAATGATGATCACGGTGATGATGGCGGCCCAAAGAGAGCCGGTTTTCAGGGCGCTGTCGTCTCGGGCTGACCAGATGCGTTGCCAGTAGCCCTGATGAAAGAGATTGGCCGCGGTCACGGCAATGATCAGTGTGATGGCAACACCCAAGCCGGGCGCAAGCGGTATGGAGGGCGGGGCTGCGAGTGGGGTTTGCAGGTCCTGGGTGGTCCAGGCGATGCTGACGCAAACAGCCACGATCAGGCCCAAGATCAGCCAGCCTTGCAGTCGGTCGGTGGCCATGCTGGCACGCAGTCCGCCCCAACTGGTGTAGACGAGAGTTGTCAGGGTCACAGCGCCCATGACCCAGTGTCCCGGCAGCTTGCCTGTCAAGCCGGCAATGGCGGACAGGGCCGTCAGTTCTGCGGTGATGAAACACAGCATGTAAAGAAGAGACAAGCCGGTAAGCCAGTAGCGCATCAGGGGGCCAAACCGCTCTTCGGCGAACTCTGCCAAGCTGCGGCCATGGGGCATGCGCTGACGGATGGCCGGACCAAACCAAACCAGGATCAGAAACGGCAGGGCAGCCGCCAGAGCGTAACCTGCCAAGCCAACGGGCCCCACGAAGGCACCAATCTCTGGTGGCACAAACAAGATCCATGCACCGAGTCCGGATGCGACAAAGGACAAGGTCAGGGTCAAAGCCGATTGTGAGTTGCGAGCGGTGATGTAGTCATCCAAGCTCCCCTGGTCGGCACCGGCTCGAAGGCCGATCCAGGCGAAGATGGCGAGGGTGCAGGCCAGCAAGGCCGCGAGGGTCAATTCCATGGTGAAGTTCTTTCGCAGTGCGTAGGGTGACTCTTATCGGGTTTGCAGGATGTGCATGGGAACAGGCGCTGAAAAGTGGTTGAGGGGGCCACTTCCGGCCCCGGTGCGCACATGTGCACCTGCCTGTAAGGCTTGGCGAATGTAGGCATGGCTTTTTTCGATGGCCTGCTCGATCGGGTCACCCAGCGCGAGGTGGGCGGCAATGGCCGAGGACAGGGTACAGCCTGTGCCATGTGTGTTGGGGCTGTGGATTCGGGGGGCACGCAGCCACCATTTCTGGCCTTGGCTGTTGACAAACAAGTCGGCCACAGTGTCGCCACTGAGATGTCCACCTTTGATGAGAACAGCGCGAGCTCCCAAGCCCAGCAGTTGGTCTGCCGCAGCTTCCATATCGGCTTCATTTTTCAGGGTTTGGCCGACCAGGAAACCCGCTTCGTCAAGGTTGGGCGTGATGAGATGTACACGGGGAAAGAGCTGCTGAACCAAGGCCTTTACGGCTTCATTTTCGATCAATACCGCACCACTGGTGGCGATCATGACGGGGTCCAGAACTACCTGCCGCAGTTGATGCCTGTCGATGGCGTCAGCCACCACTTTAACGATATCAGGGGCATGCAGCATCCCGATCTTGACGGCATCCACACCAATGTCTTCGATGACTGCATCGATTTGATCGCGCAGCATTTGTGGTGGGATGGGGTGGATGGCGCGCACGCCGGTGGTGTTTTGCGCGGTCAAGGCCGTGATGGCGCTCATGCCGTAGCAGCCAAGTGCACTGAAGGTTTTGAGGTCGGCTTGGATGCCGGCGCCGCCGCTGCTGTCTGAGCCTGCGATGGTCAGCAGGCGGGCGTAGCGTAAGGTTGAGGGATTCATGGGCGGAGCTCTTGGGGAAAGTTGGCTTGTGCCAAGGCGAGCAGTTCGGCCGCAGCCTTAGCCGGATCGTCCGCTGCACAGATGGCGCTGACTATGGCCAGTCCATCGGCACCACCTTGGCGCACTTGGGCTGCATTGGTGCTGTTGATGCCGCCGATGGCCACCAGAGGTAAGGCGGTCATGGCGCGTGCACGTTGCAGCCCCGCCAGCCCCCACGGGGTTTGGGTGTCCGTTTTGGTCGGCGTGGCAAATACAGGACTGATGCCCAGGTAGTCCACAGGCATACCGATAGCCTGTGTAATGTCTTGATCGTTTTCGACCGACAAGCCGATGAATACTTGCGGTGGCAATATTTTGCGCACCAGATCGACCGGCATGTCGCTTTGCCCCAAGTGCACGCCATCGGCCTGGCAGGCCAGGGCCACGTCAATGCGGTCGTTGATCACCAGTGGGATTTGCAAGGGCAGCAACAAGGATTTGAGCGCCTGTGCCCGAGCCACAAACTCTCGCGTGGCGAGTTCTTTCTCCCGCAATTGAACGCAGGTGACACCGCCACGCACCGCTGCAGCGACAACGTCGAGGAGCGAGCGTCCCTTGCACAGTGTCGAATCGGTCACCAAGTAAAGACGCAATTGTTCGCGCCTTATCCGCACCAGTGTGTTCATCGGGTGGTCAACCCAGGTCAAGTTTTAGGCGTGACATGAACTCCGACTCTGGCAGGCCTTGCAGGTTGTCGAGCAACAGCGCGGCCATGGTTCCGACCCCAAGGCCTTGTGCCTGGGCTTGTTCAGCGGCCCGCTCCCCAGCAATGCTCATCAGTGCCATGGCGGCCGTGGTGGCACGCCAGGCATCGGGCTGGACCGCGCAGAAAGCGCCAATCAGGGCGGTCAGAGAGCAGCCCACGCCAGTGATGCGGGTCATCCAGACATGGCCATTGTTGAGTCTGGCCATGCGCCCGTGGGCGTCCAAAATATGGTCGGTTTCACCGCTGACACTCACCGTGCCTTGTGTGCGCTGGGCCAAGGCTTGGGCGGCGTCCAAGGCGTCGTTGGCGCTGGCGCTGCTGTCCACTCCCCGGGTTTTGATGGCTGCGTTGGCAGTGCTCATGATTTCTGAGCCATTGCCACGGATCACGGTGGGGTGTCCTGCCGCCAGCAAGGATTCCAAAGTTTGGTTGCGATAAGGGGTGGCACCTGCGCCCACCGGGTCGAGTACGACAGGAATGCCGCGGGTTTTGGCGGCGACCATCGCCAAGGTCATGCTTTGTACCCAGTACGGGTCTAGCGTGCCAATGTTCAGCACCAAGGATTGGGCGATTTGGACCATGTCCTTGACCTCTTCGTGGGCATGGGCCATAACGGGCGATGCGCCAGCAGCCAGCAGCACATTGGCGTTCAGGTTCATGACCACCAAGTTGGTGATGCTGTGCACCAGGGGGCTGCCGTTGCGAACGGCCATGATGTCGGACCACAGATCGTCCGGGGAAACGCGAGATTCATTGGACAGTGCCATGACGTTACTTTCGTTATGGCAGGTCGGCTGGCTGGGAACGTCATGCGGCCGAAACCGGACGCCGTTCTTTTGACTAGCTTCCCTGCGCGAGGATTACCTCAATCAGGTTCAAAGGGACTTTCTCAGTCGGTGGCTTTGCAGCCACCAACACCCCTAGCGAATGCGCCGCAGGATTGCGATGCGAGGTGGATTTTAGGCGATGCCCAAACGCTGGTGCAGCAGCGTGGACGTTGTCGTGTACTGCAGCAGGGTCTTTTCTTCGGGCCGCAGCAGGGCCACAGCGCCAAAGGCAGCCAGCGTGGCTTCGTGGAAGCCGCAGAGAATGAGTTTCTTTTTGCCGGGGTAGGTGTTGATGTCGCCCACCGCAAAGATGCCGGGCTCCGATGTCCCGAAGTTTTCGGTGTTTACCACCAGTTGTTTGCGCTCCATGGCCAGACCCCATTGCGCCATAGGCCCCAATTTGGGCGACAGGCCCAGACAGGTTTGCAGCACATCCAGGCTCAGCCACTCGGCCTCGCCTTGTGGGTTGAGCAGTTCCAGCGCGTTCAGGCGGCCTTGCGCCACGGTGAAGCCGGTGGGTTGACCGGCCACAAAACGCATGCGGCCCTCGGCGCAGGCTTGGCGCATTTGTGCGGTCAAGGCCGGATCGGCATGGAAGGCATCGCGGCGGTGCAGCAGCGTGACGCTGGCCGCCGCTTGCGGGCCTTGGAAGGCGTCCAGGCAGGTTTGCAAAGCGCTGTCGCCGTCGCCCGCGACCACCAGGTGCTGGCCTGCCCAGCGCTCGGGGGTAGGGTGCTCGGCAAAGACTTGTGTGCCCTCAAAAGCCGTCAGGCCCTCCAGCGCCATGCGGCGTGGCACAAAAGCGCCCACGCCCGCTGCGATGAACAGGGTGGTGGTGCGAAAGGTCTGGCCCGCGCTGGTGGTCACCAGCAGGCGCTGGTCGGGCAGGCGCTCGACGCTGTCCACTTGCTGGCCCAAGTGCTGGGTGGGTTGAAAGGGGATGATTTGTTGCTGCAGGCGCTCAATCAATTCGAGGCCGGTGCAAAAAGGAATGCCCGGGATGTCGTAAATCGGTTTTTGGCCATACAGCTCGGCGCATTGGCCGCCCACATGGGGCAGAGCGTCGATGAGGTGGCAGGCTATGCCTTGCAGGCCCAGCTGGAAGACCTGAAACAGGCCCACGGGGCCTGCGCCAATGACCAGCGCTTCGGTGTCGGTGGGGGTGGTCATGGGGGCGGCTTGCGAGGAAAAATGGCCGAACATTCAGGCCGAATGGCTCGGCCAGTCAGGACGTTCAGCGGATCAACTCAGACAACTTGCCGGTCTTGTCTTTCCAGTCGTCGGCGTTGGGCATGGGAGTTTTGCGCTTGGTGATGCTTTTCCAGCCGGGCAACAGGGCCAACTCGGCGTTCAGCTTGGTCATGTGCTGTTGATCGGCGGGCAGGTCTTCTTCGGCAAAGATGGCATTGACCGGGCACTCAGGGATGCACACGGCGCAATCGATGCACTCATCGGGGTCGATGGTCAGGAAGTTGGGGCCTTCGCGAAAGCAATCCACAGGGCAAACGTCCACACAGTCGGTGTATTTGCATTGGATACAGGATTCGGAAACAACGTGGGTCATGATGGACTCGGAGTGAAGGAGTTTTGCGCCGCCAAACAACGCAGAGCTCGCATTTTAAAGGGGATTCAGGGGCAAATGGGGCCCAAGCTGACTGTGTCTATGAGGCCAACAGGGCTTTCGGCGGCAGACCGGGGGGCGTTTCAGTTCACCAGCACGGCGCCCGAGGTCTTGTGGCTGGCGGTGTCCACCAGCACCAGTGCACCCAAAACGCGCGACTGGGCAAAGGGCAAAGTGGCCAGTGGTTCTTGCAGGGCCAAGGTCACATGGCCAATGGCGTTGGGGGGCAGCTCGGTTGCATCTTCCTCGGCCAGGGTGTTCACGTTCAGGCGGTGCACCACGCGTTGCACCTTGACTTTGACCCAGCGGTGGCCGTGCAGTGCCCAGTACAGGCGCCCCGCCACCAGGGGCTCGTCGTCCATCCAAGCGATGGTGGTGCTCAGCTGGCGCTGGCCTTCGGGTGCACCTTCGGTGGCAAGCAGCCAGTCGCCACGCGAGACGTCCACTTCGCGGTCGAGCACGATGCCAGCGCTGTGGCCTGCGGCTTTGTTTTGGGCTTGGCGGGTGGCCGACAGCACTTGGGACACCACAGCGGTCTGGCCGCTGGGGAAGACTTCGATGGTTTGGCCCGGCTCGATGCTGCCTGTGGCCACACGGCCCCAGAACACGCGGCGGCCTTGGGTGGTGACGCCCGAATCGTGGAATTTTTCGACCCACTGCACAGGGAAGCTGAAAGCCACATCGGTCTCGGCGGGCGTCACAGGCAGGTCTTCGAGGACGGTCAAAAGGCTGGGGCCGGTGTAGCCGCACCAGTCGGTTTGGTCGTTGTTTTCTGTGGTCACCACGTTCCAGCCCTTGAGGGCCGACACGGGCACCATGGCGGTGACGGTGATGCCCGCTTCTTGGGCGAACTTGTTCAAAGCGCCTGCGATGTTTTGGTAGGCCAAAGTGGCATCGGCCACCGCGTCGAGCTTATTGATGGCGAACACGATGGAGGGCACGCGCAACAGGTTCACCAGCAGCGAGTGGCGGCGGGTCTGCGGCAGCAGTTGCAGGTCGGGGTTGGCCCAGTCGAGCTTGATGGCGTCCACCAGCACCACGGCCGCGTCAGCGCTCGATGCGGCGGTGACCATGTTGCGGGTGTACTGCTCGTGGCCGGGGGCGTCACCGATGATGAATTTGCGCGCTTCGGTGTTGAAGTAGCGGTAGGCCACGTCGATGGTGATGCCTTGCTCGCGCTCGGCGCTCAAGCCATCGGTCAGCAGGGCCAAGTCGGTTTCACCCGAGCGCTGTACACCCGCCAAGTGGTCTTGCAGCACGGCCTTGGTGTCCACCAGCAGGCGGCCAATCAGCGTGCTCTTGCCGTCGTCGACCGAGCCGCAGGTGATGAATCGCAACGCGGTTTGTGTGTTGCTTTCTGAGGACTTGGCGGAAAAGTGTTGGTTGTTGCTCATGTCTTTGGCTCCCTGATCAGAAATAGCCGTCTTTTTTGCGTTTCTCCATCGAAGCCTCGGACGTCTTGTCGTCCATGCGGGTCGCGCCGCGCTCGCTCACATCGGCGGCCAGCGTCTCGATCACAATCTGCTCGGGCGTGGCCGCGGTGCTCTCGACCGGGCAGGTGCAGGTGATGTCGCCCACGGTGCGAAAACGCACGTCACGCACCACCACTTCTTCGCCGTCTTTTTGGGGGGTCAGCTCGGTTACCGGCACCAAGAGGCCCCGGCGGTCCACCACCTCGCGCTTGTGGGTGTAGTAGATAGAAGGCAGTGCGATTTTTTCGCGGGCGATGTATTGCCACACGTCCAGCTCGGTCCAGTTGCTGATCGGGAAC